>JADFZC010000423.1 GCA_015232735.1 Oligoflexales bacterium
AGGGAATTCATTTTTCCAATTTTATTTATGCCTGAAGATGAAATTACCGTTTTTATCAAGGAATCATCGGCAGTCCCGCGTTTTTCAATAAAAATATGGGAAAAGACCGCCTTTCAGGAATACGACCAGTACAACCTCTTTTTTTGGGGCGGATTCACAGGGCTCATGCTGGTCATGGCAATATATAATCTTTTCATTTTTATCTCGATCCGGGATGAGGCGTATCTCTTGTACGTCTGCTTCGTCATATGCTCCCTGGTCAATCAGCTATGCCTGAGCGGTTTTTTTTACCAGTTTATGGGAGATTTCCCCTGGCCGAAGGGAGTGCTTCCCCTTGCAAGCGGATTAGTAATTATTTTCATAATGTTTTTCTTCTCAAAAATATTAGCCTTGAAATCAACGGAGAGGCTGATCTTCATTCCTTATTGGATATTTTTCACTATTGTAATCGCGGATATGCTCATTTGCCTAATAAACCATAAGGTGGGCATCACCTTATTGCTTTCATCAATTACTATCTTGATCCCATTTGCATTTATTGCGATCATTTACAAATTGAAGCATCGAGCCCCCCAGGCCGGATTAATTGCGATTGCATGGGGAATGCTCCTGATCCTGACAATGAGTATCACCTTAAACAGAATGAAGCTGCTTCCCATAGACATCCCCGATTTGGAAAACTTCGGGACCCCGATCGGCAGTGCATGGGAAGTCGTCTGGTTCTCCCTTGCCCTTGCCGAGAAAATCAAGGAGGAAAGGCGCCAAAAAGAGAGGGCCCAGGCTCAAGCCATTGAAAACCTCAGAACTGCCGACAAGGTCAAACGCCAGATCTTCGCAAACACATCCCATGAACTCAGAACCCCCCTGAACGGCATCCTGGGATTTATCGATCTGATAAGACGCGGGCGCTATGGTATTGTAGGGCAGGGCGTCCTGAATCAGATTGTCAAAATCCAAACCCTGGCGACCTCCCTGAAACAGCAGGTCAACACCATCCTTGAACTTGCGAAGATGGGGGAAAAGCGGCTGTCGGGCCATCCATCAAAAATCATTGTAAATGAGATTGTTGATGAGATCAGGGTCCTTGGAGAGGGACTCAGTATTTCCTCAGACAACAATGAATTTTCAATAAACAAATCATGGCAGGACGACATAGATCCCATCATAGTCAACGACAGGGAGAAATTATTCATCATCCTTCGCAATCTGATTGCCAACGCCTTCAAATTCAAGGATCAAACGCGCAAAAATCGCGTTTCGCTCAATTTCAGCATGAACAGTGACGGATCGCTCGTCGTTACGGTGGCCGATACCGGTATTGGCATCGATGAAAAAGATCATAAAAAAATCTATGAGGAGTTCTTCCAGGTGGATGGTGAGGGACGCCGGCGCTATGAGGGCAGCGGCCTGGGGTTGTCCATCGTGAAGAGTTATCTTGATATTGTCGGGGGCCGGATAACGCTAAGCTCGAAGATCGCCGCTGGGTCCGTATTCACTCTGACCGTTCCATCCATGGAAAATACCGCTTTGGAGGCCATGACATTCGAGAGCACGAGCGTGGGATCCGAATCCGAAATCGTGCCTGTCATCACGGAAGAGAAAAAAGAAGAGGTTGAAAAGGACCTTTCAATTGTAAAAGATGGTGAAACAGAGCAGGATTACCTCCCTGGTACGCCTTCCAACGGGCTAAAGGTGCTGGTCATCGACGACCACAGATACAACTGCGAGGTCATCAGCGACATCCTCATCGGCGAAGGCTATGAGGTTGAGATTGCCTTGAGCGGCACAGAAGGCATCGGGAAACTTGAGAGCTTTCAACCCAATCTCGTGCTTCTGGACATGATGATGCCGAATTTTTCCGGCGAGGATGTCATAAAATATATAAAGACAGAAGCCAGGTTCAGCGATATCCCGGTCATATTCATCACGGCCCGAAGTTCGGAGGAGGATATTATAAACGGCCTCCAGATGGGGGCCGACGACTATCTTGCGAAACCGATATTGTCCGATGAACTCAGACTGCGGGTCGGGAACATGCTGTCAAGAATTATGTATACAAGAAGTCAAAGCGAAAAAAAGACAATAGAAAAAAATGTTGCCATCGCACAGAATGTCCATCAGGCTTTCAGCGACATATTCCAGAAAATCCCCCATATCGTCCTGTCGGAACACTACTGCCCGGCGGAAACGGCCGGCGGGGACTGGCGGGCCATTTTTTACAATGAACAAAACGGCATTATGGACATTTTCATGGGGGATGTGACGGGACACGGCATCTCCTCCGCAATTTATTCAGTGGCCCTCGGCAGTTCGGTCAAAAGCACAATCGCAATCCTGAACGACATGACGGCAAAATCCTCTCTCGTCGGCCGTGTGAAAACGATCGCCGGATACCTCAACGCCGCCATCATCCAAACATCCAACATATTGGAAAAAATGGTGACCATGGCCATCGTCAGCATCGACCTTGCAAGCGGTGACGGCGCATTTCTCAGTGCAGGTCACCATCCATGCATCATCAAGGGAAAAGAGTCGGCCAGATTGCTGCAGGCATCAGGAGATCCTTTGGGAATAGACAGCACCGAACAATTCGAATGCTGTGAGTTCAAATTCTCCGAGGGGGACATCCTCTTTCTTTATACCGACGGCCTTATAGAAAACCGTGGCGGAAATGGGAAAAGGATAAGACTCAATTCCATTAAAAAAATCATCTGCGAACACGATGAGCCCGAAGCTATTAAAAGCGATATTCTTGGGGCTGTGAAAATCGCATGGGGGCAGGAGCCATGCGAAGATGATTATACTTTTATGGTCATTAAGAGAATTTGAGTGGAAACCGGCTTTTGGACCTACCCGCGATCCACAGAGCTCAGCAGCCCCAGGACTATGGACAGGTATTTTGCCTCGTGGGAGTCGGCCCTGGAGGTTAGCACGATAGGGGCGCTGGCACCGCCGACAATCGCCGCAACCTTAGCTTTAGCCATGAATATCAGAGACTTATAAAGGATATTTGCTGACAGCAGATCGTGCGCAAGAATAACATCAGCCCGGCCGGCGCACGGTCCTCCTATTTTCTTTATCTTGGCGCTCTCCTCGCTGACCGCATTGTCGAAAGCCAGCGGGCCGTCCACTATGCAGCCCTTTATCTGTCCCCTGTCGCACATCTTTGCCAGCATTGCTGCCTCGATGGTTTCGGGCATGTCTTTCGAGTTTACTTTTTCCACTGCGCATAAGGCGGCGACAAGGGGTTTGCTGATGCCAAAGGAGCTGGTTACCTCAAGCATGTTTGCTATCATGTTTACCTTGTCATCGATTGTCGGCTTAATGTTTATGGCGGCATCAGTCAAAAACAGCAGCTTCGGATGGGATGGGACTTCAAACACCGCTATGTGGGATAGAAGGCCGCCCTTGTTGAGTCCCTTTTCC
>JADFZC010000424.1 GCA_015232735.1 Oligoflexales bacterium
ACCCCAGGGATGCGAAGGGATCATTATCATAAATCCAGCCTTCAAGCGCCCTGTAGTTATATATCAACCCCCTTGGTGAATAATTTGCCTCCCTCAGGGAGAACTCCAGCCTATTTACAAGCCCTTCCAGAACACTCCTGTCAAACCCTTTCTTAACGGTTTCCCCGAGTTTATCTATTATTATTTCGCGAAAAATATCCTTTTTTTGTGCTGTGCTGTTCTTGACAGTAAAAATAAAAATAGGCTGATTAATGTTGATATATGATGAAAAGATATCCCGTCCCACAGATCTGTCAAGAATTTCCTTTCTGATTGTTCCGGATGAAAGATTGACCAGCGCGTCCGAAACAATGTCAAAAGAATAGTAGAGTTCATTTCTCTTTTCAGCATTGACAACAAAAGAGAGGCTTAAAAAAGTCTTGTTTTCATCGGACTCATTGTTAAGTACAGGATAACTCTCTGAAATTTCACAAATTTTACCGAAAGGTGCCTGAACCCTTATTTCTGAGTCCACCTCTGTTTTTTGAAAGGCGTCAAGGTATTTCGTGTTTATAAACTCAAGATCCTCTTCCAGGCTGCTGTTCCCATATATAAAGATGTAGCAGTTTGAAGGATGGTAATATCTTCTATGAAATGAAATCAGAGCCTCATGGGAAAGCGATGGAATGGCATCGGGGTACCCCCCGGATTCAAAAGCGTACTGCGTATCGGGAAGCAGGTTCCTTCTTATCGCTCTGAGCAATAGCCTTTCCGGCATCGAATATGCTCCCTTCATTTCATTGTAGACAACGCCGCTGTATTTGAGTTCCCCCTGCTGGGCATCAAGCAGAAGATGCCATCCCTCCTGTTTGAAAATCCTCGGTTCCGAATAAATTTTGGGAAAAAAGACCGCATCCATATAAACGTGCATGAGATTTCTGAAATCCTTATCGTTCCTGCTGGCGATGGGATACATGGTTCGATCCGGAAAAGTCATGGCATTCAGGAACGTATGCATCGATCCCTTTGCAAGGATCTTGAATGGACTTTTTACCGGAAAATTCTTCGATCCATTCAATACGGAATGCTCAAGAATATGGGCGGCGCCATCATCGCTCGAAGGCAGCGTCTTGAAAGTAACGGAAAAAAGCTTGTTATCATCACTGGTTTCCAATTTAAGAAGTCTTGCACCGCTTTTATTGTGGTAAAAAAGCTTTGCATAACTTTGTATCTCTTTTATTTCCATCCCCTTGATATACTCGAATCCATGGCATGTCTCACTGATACGCAAACGATATCTCCCGTCTTTCAATTACTGCAGTTATATATGGCCGAATATCTGTCCTGAGTAAGCGGACAATACTTTCCAGCCCTCTTATCGAAATAAAATAATGGATCATTGACAACTTTTGGATCCACTCCCTCCTCTTTCAACGTCCTCTTGTTTATTTTTATGCTGTCGGTCGACGCAATAAACCTGCATTTTCTTATAAATCCCGGGACTGAATTCAAAGGCAGGTTCTTCAAAAGAAATTCCCCCAATTCATCAATCCCGCTGACACTATCGTTTTTCGGGACAACTGAAACAACCCCGAAATGCGTCCCCTGAACGCCGAGCTTTATTCCATAGGCTGCCGCATGTTCCACAAGGCCGGAAGAGCGTACAACATCCTCAATATCATCCGCTGAGATATTATGTCCGTTAATTCTGTACGAATCGCAGATCCTTTCCACAAACTGCAAATGCCAAAATCCCATGCTCCGCACAAGATCGCCGGTATTCAGCCAGCAATCGCCGCGACTGATTACATTTCTCATAAGGATCTTTTCATTGTCTCGTTCATTCAGGTATCCATCGAAATGCCATTTTCCGGTAACTTTCGTGAGGAGAAGTCCTGTTTCTCCCCTCCTGGCCCTGATAATCCCTCCTTCCTCATCCTTCAGCGGAAGCCAGCCTGACTCATCGTATTTGACAACGGCATAGGAAGAAACTGTAAGCCCCACACTGCCATCAACGTTAAAAACGTTGGCAAAGCCTGTATTTCCCTCACTTGATGCATAGAACTCGGCCACCCTCTTTATCTCAAACCTCTCCTTGAACTCATTCCAGACCGAAAACCTGAGCCCATTGCCTACAACCACCCGAACAGAATGTGCCCTGTCCTCTTTTGACTCATCCTGCGAAAGAAGGTATGTGCACATCTCTCCTGAATATGCAAAACAGGTGGCTTTATATTTAATAATTTCCCTCCAGAAATTCCTTGCGCTGAACCTTTCCGCGCAAACAGCGCCGGCCCCCGCTACAAGAGCCGAGCTGAAACATATGCTGAACGCCGTGCTATGGTATAAGGGAATGCAAATATAAACTACATCCTCCGGCTTAAGACGCAACGCACACAGCCCTATTCCGCTTACCCCCTTAAGCCACCTGGAATATGTCAGAAGGGAAGCTTTCATTCCGCCTGTTGTCCCTGACGTAAAAATGTATAGGAAATTATCCGTCACGTTTTCGCCTCTGCCAGGAAATCCAGGATTTTCCGGGGAACACGAGACAGTCCTGCCGTAAAGATCGATGAAACCTTCAAAGTTGCTGCATGAAGAGGCTGCTCTGCCGGCCTCATCAACAAAATATTTCAGATCCGTATGGAAATTGACGCACAGTTTCAGCGCTTCATTCATGACCTCCATAAATTCGATCCCGACGATAACCGCTTTGGGCCTCAGCTGATCCAGAAGCGAGCCCAGGGATCTTCTGCTCTGGGATGTGGCCAGTGGCGCCACAATGACTCCTATTTTTGAGAGTCCAATCACAACAGAAATAAATTCCGCACTATTTTTAATCATTATTGCCACAATGTCATCCCGCTTCAAAATATGCTTAAAGTAATGAGCTATGCGGTTGGTCTCCATATTAAGCTGACTGTACGTAAGTTTTTTTCCAAAGTCCATGACGGCTATCCTGTCAGGAAACATCCTGGCGTTTTTTTCCAAAAAATAGGAAGGAGTGTATTTTTTCTTTCCGGCTGGGAAAAACAGAAGGCAAAGCCCTCTCGCTATTGAGGGAAGATCAAAAATCAGGAAAAAGACTTTAGGCAATAATGACCAAATAGTGATACCCGGTGATTTTTCTTTGACTTGAGCCATATTCACCTGAACATTTTTAGGATAATAATGATACTACTATACTTTATTTTCAATGGAAAACGAAGGTACAATTTTTAAGAAAAAAATGAGTCACAGCCATCAACATTTCAACTATGGCTTTCCAGAAAAATATCATCCGGGAGCCAATCCTGGCTGCTCGATTTTTTCCCGATCCATGTCCATTAAAAGAATTGATTCCGTTAACATCATGTGTTAATTGAAAATGTCGGCGGTTTTCTGCCGCAAAAAAATTTTAAATTCAATGCAATAAAAAGAGTTTTTATGAA
>JADFZC010000425.1 GCA_015232735.1 Oligoflexales bacterium
CTATGCAAGCTTCGCTTGCCAGGATACGTCCCTGGCGCTTTCGCGCCAGGGACTATTTAACGCATGTAGATGTAAGGAAACGGCTCCTTATTTTCATCGAAATTAAGCGCGCGGTTGGTCGGCTTGTCTCCCGTGGCCAGGCTGCAGCTGCCCGCCTCGATCAGACCCTGCGAGCAGGCTTGCGCGATATAAAGAAAATTCTTCTCGATTTTGTAGGATAAATACAAAACCATGCCATTTGATTGTGAAGATGGAGATGAAAAATCGATGGCGTAGACACCTTTTGACAGCTGTTCACCAGGTTTGAGCTGGATCTGGGTGGAATACGCGGATGTCATCATTTTTTTGTCGAGTTCGCCGATCGCCTGATAATCCTTTGCGCTAAAATCAGACGCAGAAAAAGAGGTTTTGCACGTATCATCCTTATACATTGTCTGAGTTCTTGTTGCCAGAAAAGAAGCCGAGACGCTGAATCTGGTTTTGATCCAGCGTGAAATCTCCTTGCCATTCACCCTCAACAGACCGTATCTCATGCAGTCATTCGCATTGCCCTGACTGAATTTCATTACATCCCGCCACTCTCCAACCAACTTGTCTGCCGGGGTTCCGGATGCACCCTGCCCCTGCCCTTGAGGTGCTTCGGAGGCTGACTGCTGCTTGCATGCTGATACCGCGACAAGGAACATGAAAACAAGGAAAAGAACTTTTGGACAAATATCTTTCATCTCAAACTCCTCACATTTTGAACCACAAGTTATATTATTGCCCGTCATCCTTCGCCAGGCGAAAGGGATATTAACAACTTGGAACTTCTACAAAGCTGTTGCAGAAAAATTAAAGGGATAGCTTACATTTACCGGCCCGCCAGCCGGAGAGGGAAATTTTATTTTCGATATCTCTCCCGTCAGGCAGGTATTCAGCTTCGCATCGTTGAGATTGGACTTGATCACCTTTACGCTCGTGACAGAGCTTCCAGGATTGATTGTCCAGCTCATGGTCAGATTGCCCTGCAGGGACGGATTTGAAAGAAGAGACTTCTCATAGCAGTATTGCAGCCTTTGGATATTGGCCCTGATGGCGGCCTCCACCGCATTTCTATCGACCTTTCCTGTCCCGCTCATCGATAATCCGCCCAAAGACAGAGCCGAGCCATCGCCGCCACCGCCCGCTGACCTGAGCCCCTGTGCAGAAACCTTTCCAAGCACCTGATTCAGAGCCTTTCCAGTACCTCCGGGGACACCTTCCGGTCCTCCCTTGACCTGACGCGATCCCTTTGTGTTTATCGATTCGCCTCCGGCTGCGGAACCGGCCACCTTTCCAAGGTACTCTCCGCCCTTGTCGGCGCCTTCGGCAGCATCGGCCGCGCCCTGTGCTGCGGTCGATCCGTATCCATCCTGTCCCGTTCCCTTGACCTTGCCGGCATTTCTGCTCGCAGAAGAGGAAGATGACAGAAAATCAAGCGAGGAGGAAACCTTGGCTTTCGTCGCTGCAAGCTTTGCAGCCGAATCGGCGGGACTGAAAACAAGCGGATATTTGATTTTCATCTCCTTGCCGCCATGTTTTGGAAATGCTATCTGCCTCAGTTTGTTTTTTATGCAGTTCCTGAACGCCTCGTCCGTGATGGTTCCGGACTCTATTTCCGCATTTGTCACGTTTCCCTGCGCGCCGATATTCAGGACTGCCTTGACGTTGCCCGCGGCACCCGGCGACCTTGCAAGAAGCTGCTCGTAGCATTTGCTTATGTCATCCATATTGGCTTTTATTGCAGACTGGATATCCCTGGGTATCATTGCGCCGCTCAGCACGGGGTCTCCGGTAAGGGGGGCGTTTTTCGTTGTGGTCCCGCTGGCCAGACCGCCCAGCCCGGAAGTCTTTGGCATATGCCCGCTCCCGCCCCCGGCGCCGCCGGCATCTGACGCATCTTTTGTGTGTATGGCTCCCACCCCGGCCTTTTCAAGTATTTTCCCGACTCCAATCCCCTGCTTCTTGAGATTGACACCGGACGAAAGCTTGTTCTTTGGCCCCTCGACACCCTGCGCACTTACAAGGTCCTTTCCTTTTCGCCCCTCATTTTCCCTTGCAAGCCCCTGCCGCAGGTTGAGGGCCCCCGATTCCTGCGAAGGAGGCGGTGGGGGAATGGGCTTGGGTGCAGCCTTCGGCGCCGCCTTGGGTTTTGGAGGAGGCTCCACAACCTTGGGTGGAGGTTCCTCTGCGGTTTGCCTGGGCTTCGGGGCCGGCTTTGGTTTTGGAGGTTCAACCGGCTTCGGCTTTGGGGCCTCGGTCGGCTTGATCGGCTTTGCCTTATCCCTGTCAGGCATGGGCATCTTCTCTTTCGGAGCCGCCTTTTTTTCCGCCACCTTCACGACAGGCTTCGGCGGTATTTTCTTTTGAGGTTCGGGGGTTTCTACAATACGCGGTTTTTCGGGGAGTGAAACCACTGTCCATATCGAGCTTGCGGTCTCCTTTTCCTTCTTGTACGGAGTTATCCACAAATACGGCACTCCGATAAAGTAAAGCAGAAGGCATATTGAAAGCATCGTTGTGAAAAACGGGTCCCTGCTCCTGTTGGGGGGAAGCACGACATTGACCTGGTTGACAAAGAGCAGGAAATAACTTATCACGCCGTGGTGCACATAAGCCAAATCAAAACGCCCCAGGGTTACCACGCAAGGGCCATTTACCTCTGTAAACGAATTCCCCCGCTTGATGGTTGCATGCATCCCTGGAAGAAGATAAATCTCAAACCCCGCAGCCCCGCTTCTTGCAAACAGATATCTTTCTATCTCCTCAAGTCCGCCTGAAGGAAAGTGCGCCTTTGTCGGATCCCCTATGGTGCAAAATTCATAGCCTTTAATCTGCGGATGAAAATTCTCCACCTCAAGGACTTTCTCATCCCAGAAGGCGACCACCTCAAGAATCTGACCTGAAGCGGTCGCATGAATAGGAGAAAAGAGCCGGCGAAAAATCCTGGCGGCCGTATTCTCAGGGACAAACTCCGCTCTTCCCTTCCTGGGAGCGGGTTTTGGCGCTGCAACAACCGTTCCCTCCTCATCATCTTCCGATACGTCTTTCTGTTCTTTTTCCGACCACTCCGGCCTGTATGAGGTCCCTGTCTCATATTTGAATTTGGGGGCCATTTTTGTCTGGCTGAATTCACCATCTTTAATTCCCGCATCTTCAATATCTGAGGCGATGAATACAACCTCTCCGATTTCGATTACATCACCGGACTTGATATTGTGCCTTGAATCTATTTCTTTTCCGTTAACCTTGATCTTGTAATTAGGCAGAAGGGTGACAACATGCTTTTCGCCGTTTTCATCCTCCTCGAAAATAGCATGAATGGGGCAGATATCCTCGCCTTCGATGCAAATATCGTTGGATGACAAGGTGCCAACAAGCAGGC
>JADFZC010000426.1 GCA_015232735.1 Oligoflexales bacterium
CATAATGAAGGTCAACGACAGGGACATTGATGATCCTGGGATCAAAAGGATATTCATAAACGGGCAGGTTGACGCCCTGGAGAAGATCGTCTTCAACTACCTTTCAAATGCGCTGAAATATGTGAAAGATGAAGGAACTATCATACTGCGCCTTCAGCAGGTCGAAGACAAGGCCGTCATTTCAGTTACGGATGACGGAATAGGTATTTCGAAGGAAAACCAGAAAAGGCTGTTCAAGCTTTTTTCACAGGTGGAGGATTTTGCGCCAAAGTCACACGAAGGCACGGGAATCGGTCTGGCCCTTACCAAAGAACTTGCAGAGAAGATGAATGGCGAGGTTGATGTCATAAGCACCCCTGGGGCTGGAAGCAGTTTTTTGGCGACATTTCCAGTCTTAAAAATCGAAAAGCCTTCGATAGGCCTTGCAATTGTCACAGACGATCAGCGATTTCACATTGATCTGAATGAAAAGCTTGCTGCAAAGCCGGAGGTTTTCTCGGTCAAAAGCTTCATCGATCTTTTGGAACTTAAATCGGTTTGCTCAGAATACGGCATACATATTCTTATAACCGACGATACGATGCTTGGAAAATATGGAAACAGGGCTTTGAGCGAGATCAAACACTTAAATCCCGGATTGGAGGTGTTTCTCCTTTTGTCGGCGGGGGAGAAGGACCCGTCCACGGAGTTTGGAATTATGGGAACGGGCGTGAGGGAGTTTTCGTTTCCGTGGGAGGTGGACAAAATTGCCGATGAGGTTTCAAGGAAATTTGCCGGGGTGAATGCAATATGCAAAAAACCGGAAGGCGGTGTAAGTGAGAAAAAGGACTGGTTTTTGGGCGATATCGAAGATTCTGCTGGAAAAAAGGAGGAAACCCGGGCGGACGATGTTGCTGCAGGCAGTTGTGATCCTTCGGGCGTGCATATCCTTATTGTGGATGACAATATCGATATGCTGCATCTCATTTCAGGCTATCTGAATGAGGCGAAATACGGGGTTACAAGTGCCCTTAATGGAAAGCAGGCCATAAGGAAATGCCGGGATTTGAGGCCCGATCTCATAATTTCAGACTGGATGATGCCGGTCATGTCAGGCCCGGAGTTCGTACAATACTTAAAGAACGACAGGCTGCTTTCTTCAGTCCCCGTGATAATGCTGACAGCGAGGAGCGACGAGGCGAGCAGAAGGGAAAGTGCCCATTTCGGCGCCGATGCGTTTCTCGGAAAGCCGTTTGATCAAATTGAACTTGTCAGCCTTGTCCAAAACCTTTTAAAACTGAAACAGGGGGAAAAACAGATCGCGTCCCTGAACAGGGAGATTGCCGATGGCGTGCTGAGGCGTTTTCTTCCGCCGGCCATGATCGAAAGCATATTGAATGGGGAGGCGGTTTTCGATAAAAAACCAAGGAATACCAAGATTACCATACTTATAGCGACTCTCATAGGTTTCAGGGAGAGGATCGCCGAGTTCTGCCCGGATGACATTTCGGAGATTTTGAACGGATTCTATACCGAAATGACGAAAATCATATTCTCGCACAGTGGCGTCATCGATAGGCTTGAGGATGGTTCAATAAGGGCTCTTTTCGGGGTTTCAGATACTGATCCGCCGAATGTTCAGGTGGAAACGGCCAGCCGCTCGGCTCTTGAGATGGAAAAGAGGCTTTTGCAGATCATTCCCGAATGGAACAGGAGACTGGAAGAAAACATGAGCTATAAAATCGTAATACATCACGGCGATGCAGTTGTCGGAACAGTCGGCAGCCCCCTGAGGACGGATTATACCGCCATAGGTGCTGCGATTCATTTTACGAAGCATATTGAGGGCCTGGCTGGCGAGGGAGAGATCCTTGTCTCGAAAGATGCGCGTGATTACCTGAGACCCGATATGTGGGTGAGACATGATCTGCCCGGCGTGGAGAGGGGTGAAAAAGTTCCGAGGCTGGCTAGGGTCGTGGAGCCGCAGGGCAACGGAAAAAAGGCTGGATGAGCGATATTCCAGGGGATTTTTGTACCATGCCGGCAAATTACAGTATCACGATTTCATCGTGAAGATTCGCATCCAGAGCTTTCTCATCAAAGAAATAATAATACAGCTTTTCGGCCTCCTTGTGATCCCTGACAAATATTTTGTTTTTTACAAGGTCGAATTCCGAAAATGTTTCCCTCAACTCTTTGGGCAGGCTGTTGTAAACGATATCCTGAAGTATGATTACATATCCCCGCCGATTCAGTTTTTCAAAGAGAATCTTTCTTATCTGCTCATATCTTGTCGCAAGCACGATTCCGCGGCCGAAAAGATCGTAATTCATAGGTTTGGATTCCGGAAAGAATCCTTCAACCTCTCCTGATCCGATACCGACTGCGCAGTAAATCGGTTCGGCGTAGTCAAGTTTGCTCAAATGGGTATAGAAGGCGTATACGAAACTCTTTGCCAGTTCCACAGCCACCTGGGCGTTTGTCTTTTCTCCCGGAACCTTGAATGGAAATCCTATGGAGCAGAGAAATCCGTCGCCTATTTCCTTGATTCTGTATGCATTGGAAACCAGAAGATTCTGTTTGTAGTTGCACATCATGATTTCACCGCAGTGTGCGAAGATATCCCTGAAGAATTGTTTTGCCTTTTCGTGCTTTATCCTTGAGCTTCCGATGACGTCGAATGAAATGATGCAGGCTTCGGCTTTTCCCACCGGCATGGTCTCTTCGAGGTATTTGCCGGCCAGCATCATCTTAATTTGATGCGGGTAGTAGATTTTGGAAACCTGTTCAATCAGATGGGATATCTGTTTTTGCGATGTCATGAAAGACTCGCCGTCAATCGAAGAGACTATTCCATAGGTCCTGAAGTCGCGCAGTGCATATTTCAGCCTTGAGAAAGATTGAAGGTACGACACGGCCTGTATTGATCCGCAAATGAGAAGGGAAGGTATTACAAGGCTTAAAATATCATGTGGATAGTTCAGTAACATGGCAGCCGCAAGGCATATGAAACTTGCCAGATGGCTGAATATCTGATGCCTGACAGGTACTGTTACTGCCATGCCAGTGCACATGATGACCGCAAGGGCTGAAACATAGAATGGCAATGCACTTCCTGCAAATGGAATCATCATCACGCTGCAGACGGACGCAAGGCAGGACGCATAAATGGCAATCAGGCTGAATATCTTGTTCCTTTTGCATTGTATTGTCCTGACTGCAATTAAGGAAAAAGAAACAACGAGCGAGAATGCTATTCGTATTATGAAAAATCTTCCCCAGAGATTAGGGACCAAAAGGAGGTCCAGCAAGGTCCACATGGGATAAATCAGTATTCCCAGGCATGTTGCGGACATGTTTGCATTTCCGTACCTTTCATACAGGTATTCATCTAAACTCGAATGATGCTGGGAATTCACCATTT
>JADFZC010000427.1 GCA_015232735.1 Oligoflexales bacterium
TGAGGATAAACTTGTGGGTAATAGTCAGGGCGTTGCCAGTGGTTTATTGTTTAATTAGGTTTATTCACCTGAAGTCTTCAAAGCCTTCAATTTTGGTATTGAAAAACAGAACTCGCTTCCATTTCCATCCTCAGAGTTCACCCAAATCTTTCCACCGTAGTTCTCGACTATCCTCTTACAAATCGCAAGTCCTATGCCTGTTCCTGGATACTCCTTTTCCGGATGCAGCTTCTGAAAAATATCAAACACCCTCTCATGATGCTCGGGAGCTATTCCTATCCCGTTATCCTTGAAACTGAACATCCATCCGTTCACATCTTCAGTGGAGGAAACATGTATCATAGGTTCCTCCTTGTCTCTGAATTTTATCCCGTTTGAAAGAAAATTCTGAAAGAGGCTCTCAAGCTGGCAGTCTTCAATGCATATATCAAAGGGCAGCTGATCCCTTGTAACTTTAATGCCCCCGGCCGCCACGTTTTCAATCATACCATCAACTACTCTGTCAAAAACTTCGTTTGCATTTGTTGATTTGTACTGCGGCGTACTTCTTCCCACTCTGGAATAAGCCAGAAGATCGTTTATCTGCCTCAGCATTCTCCTGGCACATGCCCTGAGCTTCGTTATGTACTCATCTCCGTAGCTCCCGAGCTTTTCCTTGAATTCATCCTCAATCAGGTCACAGTAACAGCTTATTTTTCTCACTGGTTCCTGAAGATCGTGAGAGGCAATGTACGCAAACTGTGAAAGAGCCTTGTTTGACCTTTCGAGTTCAAGATTCTGGGATTCTATTCTGTCACTCTTTTCCTTTAGCTCAATCTTCTGCCTCATGAGCAGCATGTCATCCGCCTTTATCTTCAGATGCACCATCATTCTTGCAAGAAGAACCTGGAAAGATATGGGTTTCAACACATAATCATTGGCTCCCAGCCTTAGCGCCTCTATTATGTCTTTATCATCATCCGTAGCCGACAGCATTATGACAGGAAGGCTCGACATGGTGTGATACCTTCGTATCTCTTCCAGAACTTCAAGTCCGCTCAGGTCAGGAAGAAGAAAATCAAGAAGTATGATGTCCGGAGTCTCTTTTCGAAGCAACCTGAGCGCTTCCTTTCCCTCATCCGCAGTGAATATCTCAAAAGGCTCACGGCTGAATCTCGTCCTTATGAGATCGATATTTGCCGGACTGTCATCAACTACAAGAACCTTGTTTCTATCCATATCATGTCCTCCGAATTTCTGAAACGCCACCAGCAATAACCAAATAAAACCAGCTGAACCTGCTCAGTCAAACCTAAACGGCGACCTTGTACCAGTTGCTCCTAAACTCAATTTCAGACTTGTGATACCTGTCTGAAATTTCATTCAGGATTTCCTCAGCCCTGTTGAAATCGATAGTGAGTGCATTTTTTTCCAGAATTTCGCACAGGTCACCTATCTTTTTAGCACCCAGATTGCGGCTTGTCCCCTTCATTTTGTGGGCATAGTGAACGACGGCTTTTCTATCGTTATCTGTCAGCGATTTCCGAAGCTGCTCGCTGATCTCGGGAATCAACTTGAAATACATATCGATAAGCTCGTTCAGGAACATGGGATCCCCGCCGCCAAGCTTGTTCAGATTCTCAATCACTTTTCTGTCAATTTCATCCATATTTTCCTCCAAATTTATCTTTAAAGCAGATTCACTTTCGAAATCTCCTGAAATCCATTTATCCAGAGCGGATTTCAGCATATCGATCGTAACAGGTTTCGTCAGTACGTCGTTCATGCCTGACCCCAGACACTCGTTGATATCTTCCTGGAACGCATTTGCAGTGACACCGATAATCGGAATTTTTCCAAACCTCCGCTGATCGGACCTGATGGCTCTGGTCGCAGACGTACCGTCCATTTCCGGCATTCTGCTATCCATAAGCACCGCTGAATACTTCCTTGATCCAAGTTTTTCTATCGCCTCACGCCCGTTAGCAGCCGTGTCTGTCTTGTAGCCGAGAAGTGACAGCATTTTCACCTCGACTTTCAAATTCAGAGGATTGTCATCAACGACAAGAACCTCGTGATCTTCAAGATGCATTATCGTTCCTATTGCGGATTCGTCACTCTCCCTGTCAGAGGATGTCACATCCTCA
Organism: Oligoflexales bacterium; assembly: GCA_015232735.1. The sequence continues at coordinate 2,127 of JADFZC010000427.1, forward strand.
TTTAAAATCTCGGCAATCTTGCAGTACAGTTCCCTTTGTCTTATAGGTTCTTTGAAAACACTTGATATTCCGTATTTCAGGGCTTCGCTTCGGATGACAGCGCTCGGAGCGCTCAAAAGCAGCTTGGGTTCTATGATTCCCTTGTTATTAAAGGTATTAACCCAGCGTTTCCAGCTTATATCCGAGACACCGGTTGTATCGATTATTATCAAATCAATCTTTTCATACGGACTTAGCAGAGTTATCACTGCCGATTCAATATCCATGGCCGTCTTTATTTTCATTCCGCGAAGATCAAGAATTTCTGAAAGGATGGACATGCTGTCAGGGTTGGTGCCAAGTATCAATACCGACTTTCCTCCGATATCATATCTTTTGCTGCTTCTTTCCCCTTTTTTAATTGAAACCTTGAGTTTCAAATTGAACCAAAAGGTACTGCCTTCTCCATATTTGCTGGTTACTCCAATGTTTCCCCCCATGAGTTCACAAAGCATTTTTGAAATGACAAGTCCAAGCCCCGTTCCAGTATTATTCTTATTATGTCCGTCGACAATCTGACTGAATTCCTTGAACAGGGATTTCAAATCCTCCTCGCTTATCCCTATTCCGGTATCCCTGATAAGAAACTTCAGTATGACATCATTCCCATTTTGGCTTTCAACCATGGTCTGAACAGTTATCTGGCCCATATCGGTACATTTGACGGCATTTCCGACGAGGTTTGTAATAATCTGTCTTATTCTTCCGCGGTCACCCCTCACGAAAGTCGGAACATCAGGGCTTATTATATTGGCCAAAACAAGCCTCTTCTCACTGATCCTCTCTGCAAACTGCTCAAGAGTCTCTTCAATAAGCTTCCTTAAATCTATATCATCTTCATGAAGTACAAGTTTTTCAGCCTCCAGCTTGGTTATATCCAATATGTCATTTATTATCCTCATAAGCGAATCGGCAGACCTCTGAATCACCTTGAGACAGTCCCTTTGATCTTCCGTAAGATTGGACTCAAGCAAAACATTCGTCATTCCTACTACCGTATTCATAGGCGTTCTTATTTCATGGCTCATCTGAGCCAGAAACTTCTGTTTGAGTTCAACCAGCCTGTTTGCCTTTTCCTCCGCTGAAACGAGTCTGAGCACTATTTTCTGACGTTCTATGCTGTATCTTATCACGCTTGAAATATCTATCCTCGTGATATTCTGCTTTGGAATAAAATCCTGGGCTCCCTCGGAGACGGCCTCCTTTGCAAGTTCGGTATCCGCCATACCGCTAAG
>JADFZC010000428.1 GCA_015232735.1 Oligoflexales bacterium
CCATATTCTGGTGGATAAGGGAAATTCCAGGGCATATCTCAAGGGCTTTTTCAAAACTCCTTATCGCGTCGTCAAAATCCCCAAGGTTCATATGGACTATACCGATTCTAAAATGCGCAGCCACATGATCGGGATATTTTTCAAGCAGCTCCCCAAAAAGCGAAAGCGCCTTTCGATCATTCCCCGCCTTTAAATAGGCAAGTCCAAGATGAAATGTGATATCTTCGCTTCCCTTGCCATGGGAAATGGCTTTATCGAAGAACGAGATGGCATTGTCATACTTTCCAGTCATTAGACAGCAGTAACCAATTCTTTCATATACCTGGAAATTTTCAGGCTTATGCGCCAAAACCTCTTCATATAGCGGGATTGCAGCATCGTACTGTTCCCTTTTGAAATGGAAATTCCCTCTTTTTTCAAAAATATATATTTTATCTTCCACCATTATCTTAAAGACACTTTGATAGCCGTTTACAACTTTGCCAAAGAGGATCCCCAATTTCTCAGCCACAATTTGTGCATAATACATTATCAGATCTTTCTTAAGACCCTTGCTGAGAAGAAAACTTGAATAGAGCTCCTTGTCAACAGCGATTTTCAACAAAATATTTTTGTCTATCTTTTCCTGGGGGGGTGGTACATCCGCTTTGACATCCTGCTGCTCCGCTCCCTTTTCCTGGAATACCTTCTCCTCCCCCTTATTCAAATCAGCATCAGGCGGCGCATCAGGGACATTCTCCTCCCGCTTTTTCAAATCAACATCAGGCGGCACTTCATTTTGAACCGTGGTCCCCGTCGATTCAGGCTGTTCATCGTAACCTTCCCGTGAATCCGCACTCACATGATGATCGACATCGCCCCCATGGGTTTCATGGGAATCATGGGAATCTTCCGGTTTTTCAGAATCATCTTCATCATCCGTCCCGTGGGCCTCGTCAGAATGGATTTCCGTTTCATCATCTTCAGTGTGTCTATCCACCGGAACCACCCCTTTTCTTTTCTTTTTTGTAACCATAAAATATCTTCCTTACATAAATGCCGTAACTGCCGGCCTAAAGCATCCTTGCCACCCCCTTTTTAGACAGCCTCTAAAGGGGCAAACTCCTCTTCTGCTACAATAAGATTGCAATTTTAATGTAAAAATTCCAAATAAATCAATCGAATTTTTAAATATGATAATAACATTCAAGGTCGAAAATTCAAAAGAAACCATTTCTTTTTTTGCTTGCGATGCTGGCTTTGCCAGGTCTAACCTAACCGGCTTTAAATCTTCTTTCTTCCGTAATGTCTCTGGTTATTATTGCGCAGCCTTCACCGAACTTGATGACAGTAGTCTTTACAAAAATGGTCCCATGACCCGTCGGAATTGTGTCCTCAATGCAGGTTGATTTGCCTGTCTCCATAACATTGTAGTAGACATCGATCCTTCCGCTTTCCTTTAATGATGGGACTAATTCAGTGATATTTTTGCCTATTAATTCTTCTTTTTCCTTTCCTATCAACCTCAGGGCGGAAGGATTAATATCGATCCAATTGAGATTTTTATCGTAAAGCTGGATGCTGTCGCTGGAGGAATCCATCAGTTGAAGAAGCAGATCCTCATAATTTTTTAAAGTTTCTTTTGTTGCAATACCATAAGCAGACTTTCTCAGCCCGCCGAAACTCGCAAAGCTTGAAAAAAGATTGTATTTCTTCCTTGTAAAAAAATCCAAAATGAAAAACGGACCGCACAAGACAACGAGATAAACTATCGACTTTGACACGTTTTCTATGTTGGCATTGATTGCATTTGGAAATCCCCCCATCCCAAAGAGTGACAAAGCACGCTCAGTAAAAAAAAGCAGCAGGCAAACCGAAAACCAAAACCTTGCAGCCCCAAGACCTACGAGAAAGAACGATATGATCGGTATGGCGAGTATTGTGCTTCCAAACGTCCCCAGAGTTCCGCCAGTCATCACGGCCGAAACTATAAAAAAAACAAAAAAAGAAAAAATAGCAATATTAATAACAGGTTCAACGTCAGTCGTCTTCTTCAGAACAAAAATGAATCCGCACATAAGCAGCGCAAACAGGGCACAGGTATAAGACATTGCATCCGAACGCACCCATATATAAAACACCGCCGAAAGACCGAAAAAGGCGACGACGCTTCCCATCAAAAATCGCAGGAAATATCTCGTAAGTATTTCCGGGGATAATTTTAAAGGCGCATCCTTACCAGAAGGCAACCCCTTATTTTGATTGATGACATTCACGATGATCCTCCTCTATATTATTCGCTTGTATTTTTTTAATATTATATCATCAACAACCTGCAAAAACGATATGCTCCCCTTTACTTTATATTTCTAGACATGCCGGAACAATATATGAAATCATATAATAAAAGAACTTTAAAGAGTTGGCTTATGACTGAGATAATGGAAGCGACTATTATTGAAAATGAGTTTAGCCAGACAATCACAGAATACGAACTTAAACAGAAAGAGAAAATACAATCATGGAAAAAAAAGGACCCTGCAGTAGCCTTTTTTTCCGCCAATTTTCTTTTTTTGCCGTTCGGAAGGCTGATCATGGCTTTTTTGCCCCTTAAGGCAATTCAAAAATCGTTGGAACTCGCAAACAACCTTGCCATACAGATCACAGACAAGGAGGATATTCTGAGGGCAGCGAATGTCCATGATGTATCCGAATTGAAAACCAAGAGCCTCGAGCTTTCGGATAAACTGGCCGAAAATGCACATCGTTGGAGCATTACGCTGGCCGGGGTCGAAGGTGGAACTACCGGAGCTCTTGGCTTTATGGGGATTGCCGCAGACATTCCTGCGATCGTTACGCTGGCACTGCGCACAATTCAAAGGATAGGCATATGCTACGGTTATGAATCAAAAACCGAAGAGGACAAATTATTTGTCCTTAGCATCCTCGCACTGTCCGGGGCCAACGAAATGTCAGAAAAAATATGCGCCATCACCGCCTTGAACACATTTAGGAGCATCCTCGCAAGGCAGATTTCAGAAGAATCTGTAAAAAAAGGCGCGGAGAGTGCCTTGTCCAAAGAGGTAGCCTTCCTCACAGTCCAAAATCTCGCGAAACAGCTGGGAATAAACATCACCAAACGAAAAGCCCTTCAACTTATTCCCGTCGTTGGAGCAGCAATCGGCGCTTCAACCAACGGCTGGTTCATCAGGGAAGTGGGGTGGGCGGCACGCAGGACCTACCAAGAGCTTTGGTTGACAAACAATCGTAAAATATAACTCTTGACGTAAACTCCATCTATAGTAATCTTCCATCATTTACAGCAATTGTCAGGAACAGATGCCGTATGGAACGATTAGCGGAATGGATGTGGAACCCCTTTCTTGGTCTGATTTATATTGAAATCGGTGT
>JADFZC010000429.1 GCA_015232735.1 Oligoflexales bacterium
GACAAATATGATCAGGTGTTCAATGGATCAAACCAGAATGAAGAACTTGCAAAAGGGGAATCTATGAGGGAATGCCAAAAGTTTTCCGCTGACTCGCAATCCTGCGTTCTTGAAGGCTATAGTACCAACTTTGTGCGAAATAACCCTGGTCGCATTGCAGAAGGTAATAATCACACAGATAGGTATTGAAACAGTCCTTCGTATAAAAAGGAAATCACAGGCATGCACATTTTACTGGGCATCGTTTCCCCTTTTTTGACCAGGAAGTACATTTTTTTGGCCTGGTATCGGCGAAGATTTTAAAAACATTTTAATAAAATATTTTTGAAAATTATTTCCGATCATTTGAACCGATTTTGATAAACTCTAAAAATTCAGGACAACCAATATAAAAAACAAGTAGATGCAAATGCTTTGCCTGCGTTCCTCCTTCGGTTCTCAGGAATTGAAAAAAATCCGGGAAAAATTTTGGCATTCGAATTGCAAAACAACCTTTGTGAAATAATAGGTGATCACCCGAAGTCATATTTTTTGGTTTTTCATTTTTTGATCGAATAAATGTCGATCATTTAAACCTGCTTTTTGGGAAGAGAGATTATGAGATCGGGCAAAAATATAATAAAGAGCTGTTTTTTGAGTTTGATGTTTTCCTCCAGTGTCAGTCTGCTTAGTGCATGCGGCGATGTGAGTGATGGACGTGATACTCCTCAGTCGGAAATGAACGCCATTATTCCGCCTCAGCAGGCAAGTCAGGCCTTCAATATCGTAAGAGGGATAAATTATCTCCCTTTTTTTTACAAAAATGATGGATGCTATGCCAGGGCATTTTATATTAACATGGAGCTTGCTGCGGCCGGGATTCCCTCAAGCCTCCTGTATCAAATCGGAAACCTGCAGCCTCCCGGAGCGCCCGGGGTTAAGTGGACTTGGCATGTCGCTCCTCTCATCAAGGATACGGCGCGGATGTATCCATGGATTATAGATCCCTCTCTTGCCAACGGTCCGGTGATACCTGAGGCATGGTTCCGGCTATCCGGCAACTATGACCAGTATGTGAAATATGCGATCTCGAACGGCGGCTTTGAAAATTCAAATTGGGCCTTCTCCAATCAAAGAGTGGCTGACAGGCGCTATCTTCCGACGCAGCAGGATTACCAGTATATGATAAAAAGCTATTCTTCACTGTATCCGTTTGCCGTGAGCCGCATCAATTATGAATGCAGCATGGCCTTTTTGTATCTCGGAGACAATAATCCTGCCTTGAGGCAAAGACTGATCACAAGAACGCGCGAATTGATGGGCTGGCTGAACTATCGCGGCAAATTATACAATGATGCCGCCTTCACATGCAGACGCTGAGGCAGGTTTTATTGTGATCACCATAATTTGGAAGGTAACATTATTAATTTATATATATTTACGACCTGTTATATATCACTATTTTTTGGTGACCAATATTTGGATATATATTGTTAGTCTTGAAATGCATATCACGCGGCATTGGCCCCTTCGCTTCCCAAGGTGAAAAGAGACACATTTCCAATTCCCTTCAAGCTGAAGCTTCCTGCCTTCACACAACTTCGTTTTGATATCAAGTCCCTCACGGTGGAAGAGAAGTAGATTTGTCCGGGAGAAGCCGCCTTTTCTATTCTGGAGGACATATTTACCACAGGACCTATAACCGTATATTCAGTTCTTTTTGCACTTCCAAAAGAACCTACGACCCCTGCCCCTTTGTGAATGCCGATTCGCATAGAAAATTCGACTTTGTAATTTTTCCGCCAGGATTCGTTCAGGCATTTCAGCTGCTCTTGCATCGACAATGCACAATCAAGGGCGTTTTCAACCTGGACTTCAGATGTTTCCGCTTCAGGGGCTCCGAAAATAATCATTATTCCGTCACCCATGAATTTGTCGACGGTTCCATTATGACTGTAGGCAACGCCTGTCATTTTTTCAAAGTATTCATTGAGGAGGGTTGAAATTACATGGGCGCCAAGATCCTCGGATTTGGCCGTAAAATTGACAAGATCAGCAAAAAGAACCGTGATTTCGGCAAGCTTTGGACGGTCATCAAAGACTTTATGCCCCAAGATAATGTCTGATACAAGTCTTTGCGGCAAAAATCTTGTAAGAACATTTTCCACGAGGTTTTTGTTCAGCTCCCTTATTTTCTCGTCACCCTCCTTCAGGTGAATCAGATTCTCAATTGTGCTGATAAGTTCCAGCTCATCAAATGGTTTGCCAAGATAGGCATGGGCGCCTTTTTTAATCCCGATGGCTTTACTCGCCTCATCGTTCTTGGCGGTGAGAAGTATCGTAGGTATGCTTTTGATGCCATCGATCTGTGACATTTGCTCTATGACTTCAGGACCCGACAATTTTGGCATCATCCAGTCAATTATTGCGCAGTCGGGTTTGAATTCGGAAATTTTCTCAAGACCTTCCTGTCCGTTTTTTGCCGTAATCACCTTATAGGAGTGTTTTATCAAAGACCGTTTTATGAGGTCTCTCATATCCTTCAGATCATCTATGACGATGATCAGTTTGCCTTCACCTTCGGTATGTTCTTCCTCGGCATCATCATTATCCTTGTTTTCTAGACCTCCTATATGCCACTTTTTCGGTGTATAATTTGTCAAATCAAGTGAAATATTATTTTCCGTCTCCAAATCCTGGCTGGCTTTTTTAATGTATCTTTTAAATTTTAGGCCGAAGGTCGATCCATAGCCAATGCTGCTTTCAACGAAAACCTCGCCATTCATAGCCTCGGTCAATTCCTTTACAAGAGCAAGGCCGAGGCCGGTTCCCTCATATTCCCTTATGGCCGAGTCGTCAGTCTGTGAGAATATTTTAAAAAGCTTTGATTGGTTTTCCTTTGATATGCCTGGACCGTTGTCCTTGATTGAAATGATGACATGATCCGACTTGACTTCAAGCATCACCTTGATGATGCCGTTTTGCGGTGAATATTTAAAGGCATTGGAAAGGTAATTGAAGACTATTTTTTCAAGCGCATCCACCTGACCCAAAATATAAATCTCATCATCATGACAGAATTCCTGAAGTATAGTTATATTTTTGCTTGTACATACGGATTGGAAAAACTGGCAGCAGGTCTTCAGAAAAGTCCGTATATTTATTTCAAACAATTTGAGATTCATACTTTTGGAGGACAGTTTCTGGAAATCCAGAAGCTGGTTTACCAGACGGAAAAGGCGGTTTGAATTTTGAAATGCAATTCTGATGTCCTGGTCTTCAGGACTTTTTTTAAAAAGACTGTCCAGTGGATTCATGATCAGTGTCAAAGGTGTCCTGAGTTCATGTGACACATTTTGAAAAAAACTGGTTTTTTGTTTGTCCAGTTCCTGCAATTTTGTGTTCGCGAC
>JADFZC010000430.1 GCA_015232735.1 Oligoflexales bacterium
AGGCATCTTGAACATGATGGAAAATTCATCGAGGTGGAAACCGTTTTTCAGAATGTTGAAACCGGGTTTACACTGGATGAAAGGGTTCCCAAAGAGGAAAAGATCAGCTCAATGGACACATACGCATCCAAGGTCCAAAGATCGCTGCAAAGGGGATGCGTTTATCCCTATGAAATAATAAAAATGCTTGTGGGCGGCTATAAGGATCCGCTTTTCGGCTCCTTCGAGGAATATGACATTATTGTGGACAGGGAAAGCATGACCCAGGAAATCATTTCTGTGAAGAACAGACCTTGGGGCATTAACGACAGCAATGTGGTTTTTGGATTGATTCAAAACTCCTTCCCTGATTATGACGCCGAGATCCGCAGGGTGATAATCCTTTCAGATCCGTCTACGGACCTTGGATCGCTTGCGGAGGGCGAGTGCCGCCGCATAATTGCGGCTATCGATCTGGCTGAAAGAAACAGCATCCCGGTGGAGTGGATTCCGGTATCGTCAGGCGCAAGAATCGATATGGACAGCGGTACGGAAAATCTCGATTGGACAGCGGCTGTACTCAAGAGAATAGTCGATTTTACCCAAAGGGGCGGCGAGATCAATATTATTGTCTCCAATATAAACGTTGGGGCTCAATCATACTGGAACTCGGAATCGACAATGCTTATGCACTGTTCAGGTCTTCTGATCATGACCGAGGAAGGCAGTATGCTCCTTACCGGAAAGAAGGCGCTGGACTTTTCGGGAAGCATTTCGGCCGAGGACAGCCTTGGAATCGGCGGTGTACTGAAAATAATGGGTCCCAACGGCCAGTGCCAGCTCAAGGTCAGGGACCTTATAGCTGCGTATAAACTGCTTTTCAAGCATTACAGATTGACACGATGCTGTTGGAAGGAGCGCCTTGTTTCTCCATACCCGACAAAGGATCCAAGAGATAGAGACGTTACCGGATATCCCTATGTTGACCAGCTTTCCCAGGGTTTCAAGACTGTCGGAGATATTTTCGCCGCCACAATGAACCCTGAAAGGAAAAAACCGTTCGACATACGGCAGGTGATGATGTCAGTTATCGATCAGGATCAGACTCCGCTTGCAAGATGGAAAATGATGAAGGATGCGCTGTCTGTCGTAGTGTGGGAAACAATGATAGGCGGACTTGGCGTCGGACTGATCGGCATTGAGAGTAAATCCATCAAACGGTTCGGACATATTCCAAACGACGGTCCGGACAACTGGACGGGAGGCACCCTGTTTCCTCTGTCATCCAAAAAGCTGGCAAGGGCCATCAACTCGTTTTCCAACAAAATACCGCTCGTCGTACTGGCCAATCTTTCCGGTTTCGACGGCTCGCCCGAATCGCTGAGAAACCTTCAGCTTGAATATGGAGCGGAGATTGGAAGGGCAATTGTGAATTTCGCGGGACCTATAGTTTTCATAGTTATTTCAAGATATCATGGAGGCGCATATGTTGTCTTCTCCAAGAGGCTGAATCCGTCCATGAGGGTGGCCGCAATCAGGGGGAGTTACGCCTCGGTTATCGGGGGAGCTCCTGCCGCAGCTGTTGTGTTTCCAAGAATGGTGCAAAAGAATGCGTACAGGGATGAAAGGATTATTGAAGCGCGAAAACAACTTGAGGCCTCAAATATTTCAAAAATTGAATATGAGGAGATTTTTGATACTGTATACAATGAACACAAAAACAGAATCGCCGATAAATTTGACAGCATTCATTCCGTTGAACGCGCAAAAAAAGTCGGTTCGATAGATGACATTATTGAAGTTTCTGAATTAAGACCCTATATTTGCAGGATTCTTGAAGAGTCCCTGGAAGGAAGGGCTAGCTTGCGTCCAGGCTCTTGAAAACTGGCTTCTTGCTGATGTCTCCGTCAAAGATTCTCTGAATAAGCATTTTGAAGGAATTTTCATTGATGGGTTTCACCACCCAGGCATATACGCCAATCTGTTTGCCGCGCTGTTTCATCTCAAGTGAGCCTTCACTTGTACACATGATGATTTTCGTTGTTTTGTGATGCGGAAGATTGCGAATTTCCTGGCACATATCAAGACCATTCAGCCCCGGCATATTTATGTCGGCAATTATGAGGTAAATATCCGGATCTTTGGTGGCGCTGTCTATTCCCTCGCTGCCGTCTGATGCCGTCACACACTCGCACTGCATGGATTCCAGAATCCTTTTTATTTGAGCTTGAGCTATTCTTGAATCTTCAACTATCAATACCCTTCCTGACATCATTCTTCCCTCCAAATTATGGATATATAATTCTTACTGAATTTGACGGCAAAATCAAGCAATCATATCAGCAGGAATAACTATTTGAATCTCAAAGGGGATTCTTCCCTCAATTCCCTCCTTCCCGTCGGGAAGGACGATATTTATTGCTCCCCCGTTTGTCTCAACATATGACTTGAGCGCACTCATCCCAAGACCGCGGCCGGAATAGAGAGTTACCGAGTCCTTTGTGCTGACCTGCATTGCAAATATCAATTCTGCAACCTCTTTCAACTGTTTCTTTTCGTCTGAGATCAGCTGGCATCTGACACCAAGCTCACGCAGTTTTTCAAGGTCGAGGCCTTCACCATCATCTATATAATCAATTATGTATTTGCTTTTGCTTTCATCGAAAATGACGTTTATGAATATGGTCCCTTCAGGGACTTTTCCCTGTTTTTTCCTCTCCTCCGCCCTCAGAATTCCATGGTCGATCGAGTTGATTATCATTGGCTTCAGGATGTTCGTGACATATTCCACGCCTCTTGAGTTGAGATTGATATTCCTGCCCCTTAAAAGTATCTTGGGAACAGGTTTATCCATTTTTTCAGCAACAGCCGGAAGAGTTCTTTTTATTTCAGAAAAAACAGTATCTATATCCTTGTACAGATATTTGTTAAAAATGGCCAGCATCCTGCCCTGGATGTTTTTAATTGATTCAGCTGTCCCGCCGCACCCCGCCAGCGATTCCAAAATTGTATCGAAATCAGACCTTTTTACCGGGACGGCATCGATATTGACAAACTGTCCGAATTTCTCCTGAATTACTGACATATAGCGATCCAGCACGTTTCCAACATTTTCCTGCCCCTTTTTCAATAATTCGATATCGTATGCATCCGGATTCTTTCGAATTTGACTGATAACATTCTCATATTCATGGCACACTGAGGAAATCTGCGAAAGATTGCAGGAGAGGGCATCTCCCTTGAGAGTATGAATGTTCAGGTAAATCGAATCCAGGTCGTGGTCGGATGATTCCGGACTTCGTTCCAGTTTTGCACCATTATCTTTCAAGAGACGTTTTGCGCGGGAAATAAAGGAATTATATTGAACCATACCAAGCTGAGTGATCTCCTTGATGATATTCAA
>JADFZC010000431.1 GCA_015232735.1 Oligoflexales bacterium
AGTCAATACTGTGTACGCCCATTTTGAATCAGGGGCTTCTGATTGGGCTTCTTTATCTTGAAAACAACATCATATCGTGCGCCTTCACGCCCAATCATTTGAACATCCTGAGAATAATTTCATATCAGCTGGCAATTTCAATAGAGAATGCCATCCTGTATTCCAACCTCGAACAGAAGATTATGCAAAGGACGGCACTTCTGGTAGAAAAGACAAGGGATATTCAAAGCATACTTCAGTATATGCGTCAGGGCATTTTCATAATAATTCAGAATCGGACAATCCATCATGAATATTCAAATTACCTTGAACAAATACTTGAAACAAAGAACATAGCGCATCAGGATGTGTCAGAACTGATATTCAGCAATACCAACCTCAGTAATGACCAGCTTCATCAGATAAGCAGTTTCCTGGATCTTACGATCGGTTATGACAAGGTAAATTTTGTAGTCAATGCGCATATTCTTCCAAAGGAGATCCATAAAACAACGCCAAGCGGAAAGACAAAAATTCTCGAGATAGACTGGGATCCCATGTACGGACAGGACAAAATGGTTGACAAACTGATGGTCAGCGTAAGGGATGTGACCGATATCAGGAAACTCCAGGCCAGGGCGGAACAGCAAAACATGGAACTCAATATTATAAGTGAAATTTTGAACAATGACTTAAATCAATTTTTGAGATTCATAGAAGGAAGCAATTATCTGCTGATGCAAAATGAAAAACTTATAGATGATGACAAGGTGATAACCTCTGAAGAAATAAATCAGATATTAAGAAATATTCACACCATAAAAGGAAATGCCAGGACACTCAATTACCGTCATATAACAAATATCGTACATGATTTTGAATATGGCATTCTCGAAACAGAAAACAAATTCGATGACTTGGAACTCAGCTTCCTTCTTAAGGAAGGTCAAAGGCTGATTAAGGAAAAACTGTATGAATACAAACGGATATTTGAACAGAAGTTCCCTATGACAAAACCGATGGAAAGCTCCATAAGTGCGGAGATAGTCGAAAAAATAACATCCATTGTTGTAAATTCCGGTGATTCGGATCAGGAAAAAATTCATGCGCTTAACCAGATAACATGGCTCGTCAAACATAAGGGCTATGAATCGATTTCAGACATAATAGCTCCGATGATAAAAGGCTTTGAAGCCATATCCATTCAGCTTGGCAAGAAACCTCCAAGATTTGAGATCAAGAATAACAATATCTATTTCAACCGAAAATGGATCGGTATCTTGAGAGACATCCTCAGTCACTGCATAAGTAACAGTCTGGATCACGGTATTGAAAAGCCTGAAATCAGGCTGGCTGATGGAAAAACCGAAAGCGGACTTATTTCCATTACAAGCATTAAAACCCCTGAAGATGTGACTGTTGAGATCAGAGACGATGGCATAGGGCTTAATCTGAACAGAGTGTATGAAAAGGCGCTGAAAATTGGCGCCATTGACAAGGATCAATCCCACGATGACAGAAAAATTGCTGAAACTATCTTTGCAAACGGCGTTTCTACAAGCGATGCCGCTACTGAAATCTCCGGGCGTGGCGTGGGTATGGATGCAGTTAAAGCCTTATTATATGCGAATTCGGCCTCCATAACAATCACCCCTACAGGAAGAAAAACATCAAAGGGATATTTGCCGTTTAAACTTGTCATCTGGATTCCAAGCGATCAATGCGCAATATTTGATACCGATGAAAAAACTCAAATGAACCTGAAATCTGCAGGATAATAAGAAAAACGCCATCCCGGTTTGATTCGGGATGGCGCTCTTTTCTCTTTTCAATAAAAAACTTTTTATTATCTTCCGATCTCGCTTGTGCTGACGACAGGTATAACCTTGTTCTGATCATACTTGTTATAAACCGTTCCGCACTTCTCATTGGGACAAAGTCCCCTTAACATCGTCGGCCATGTATATTTCTTCGCAAGACCAACCATAAATCTGGTATCCTGAGTTCCCATAAAGCCATAGCTGTTCTTGCCTCTGTGGCCAACTATATCGATATTCGGCTGACCTGCGTCTTTTGCCGTGGCAACAACCAGTTTCTCAAGGTATTCTGAGAAACATCCGTTAAACACGACTATACGATATTGAAGCTCATTCTTCTTTGCTTCCTGGGTAAAAATGTCCATGGCAGGACCATACATGATTGAAGTCTGTTTCTTTGCTTCCTGCTTGACAACTTCGTCTTTCTTTACGCTTTCATCTCTTTTCTGATCATCAGTCTTTTTATCATCGGCAGGCTTGGCTTCGTCCTTCTTCGGAGTTGAAGTCGGAGTAGGAGTGGAGGTACTTGCCAGGGCAAGACCTTTGTCTCTCATTGCGTTACCAATATCAAGCCTGTAAAAATGCCCGTTGTAGAAAGTTATGTTGTTAACCGCAAGCGCTTTCCCGAAAAGGTTTGTAAGATCCTTCGGCATTCCAAGATAGAACGAAAAAACATACTTGACAGTCTTCTGTTCTTTTGGATCTATTCCCAAAGCAGGACCTTTGCCCGTTATCTCGAAAGCCGTAACCCCTTTCGGAGCGTCCAGCTTTTTTTCAACCGCCTCTTTCAGGAAAGTCTTGGAAGCATCCTTGTTGTTGACCCAATTCTTTATCTGGGATATTGCAGCCTCGGCTTTCTGGTTGCTGGTGGCATCGCCGGAACAATCTGCTTTCTTCTGGACAACACCTTCACTTGCGGATTCATATTTGTCGTTTATGTCCTTATACATATCGACGAGACATCCGTCATCCTTGGTTACGAAAACCGCTACCTTTATCTCGGTCAGATCCTTGAGAAGGTCATATTTGGGAGCGATATCAACTTTACCGCTCTTTTCAATTTCTTCAAGTGTCGCACCATCTACCTTGGACTGTATCTGCCTGTTGAACTCGCAGCCGCCCAGGGAAACCAGAACTCCCAAGGAGAACATTAATGCAATTTTTCTACTTTTTCCTATGTTTTTCATTTCCGCCATCTCCCCATGACATCATTCTTTTTCTATGTTACTTCCCGCTATCTGAAGGACGCTTAAAATATATATCAGCTATCATTTTCTTTTCCTGGCTGTTTTCCATCATATAGTACGCTTTTAGACGTATCTGGCTGCTCTTTCCAAGGAGGATCTTGCTGTCATCCTTTATCTCCTCATACTTGAGGCTTATTTCCTTGACCCCGGCATTCTTGAGGCTTGTGAGCGATCCCTTTTTGCAGATACCGCTTCCGTCGGCATCCTGCCAGAGCATCAGTTTGCTGTAGACTTTGTCTTTGGCGTTTATCACGCCATCCTTGTTATCGTCATATGATGCGAGGGCCGCAAAACCGTTTTCAGCCGTCTTGCCGTCTTTCGATATTATGGTGGCGCTG
>JADFZC010000432.1 GCA_015232735.1 Oligoflexales bacterium
ATCGATTCTGATTTCAAGGTGCAGGGACTCATGGGAGTTGTGAGTATGGGATTCAAGTGGGCCTCTGAATCGGGCTATTTTATCGAATACAGTTTCTTCAGGCTTGGAAGGGCGCATATTATCAGCGGTTTGTATGCCGAAAGGGCTGAAGAGGGAAAAGGCATTGTGCGAAGGGATCTGGAATATTCCTATTTTTCAGGCCTGGTTAATATCAGGCTTGGGAAACTGTTTTGAGATCCTTTTGCCGGATATTTCAACAACTCAATAAGTAGCCACTTTCGCTTTCAGAGCCAGTGACGTATCCCGGCAAGCGAAGAAAAGCATGGGATATGGTTGTAACATGCTGATATTTATCAGGGGAGGTTTAAATCTTCTCCTGATTCGACGCCCAGTCCTTCAGGGCTGGATTTACTTATCGGGTGGATTCTCCTCCGTTTCATGCTATTAAGATATGGATATTCGACTTTGCGAAATTCCGGACATTTGCCGGCTTGAAGGGGGTATCTTATTGATATAGTAGCAAAAACAACCAGAAATCTTTCCAAGGAGCTTTATTCTCCCGCGTCATCTTCCGATTGTTCGCAGGCCGGGATGGAGTGCATTCTGGATAAAAAACCGCCTTGCTGCGAAGGGGTAGGTTACAGGCTGAATACGGACCAGGTGTTCACGAGAGCCGAACTTTGTTCCTGTGTACTTAGCTGTCCGGCCTGTTTTGGCCGAATGAGAAAGACTCTGAACGGTGATTCCATACAGTGCAGGTCACCTTCGCCCGCACGTATAGTATCCCTTATAAACGGAGCGTCAATACCATCGAGGTATGCCACCGCAAAATTCGACAGCTTTTCCAATTTTAGCGGCAACGGGCACGATATTGTACATTTTATGAGAAAGTGGCTCACGGAGTTCAGCCTTAACAGTTCGCGGGGAATTGTTCTCAGCGGCGGCGTCGGGGTTGGCAAAACATACCTTCTGGCCGCCCTCGCCAAAAATCTGGCTGCCAGGGAACGGAGCGTAAGGTTCGTCGATTTCATGCAGCTGCTCACTGATCTCAAGGCATCCTATGCCAATAACAAGGCAGATGACCAGATTCTTTCCCCTTTGATTCAGGTGGATGTCCTTATAATTGACGAGCTTGGCAAGGGACGCAGCACCGACTGGGAGTTTTCCATTTTGGACCAGCTTGTGATGGGCAGGTACAATCAGAACAAGATAATAGTCGCTTCCACCAACTACAGTTTGAAATCCGACACAAGGATAAATTTCGTCAACAGGAACCTGGAGCAGGATGAAAAGGGGTCGGATTTCAAGCTGAATGAGTTTGAGACTCTGAAAGACAGGGTCGGCGAGAGGGTCTTTTCACGTCTTGTTGAAACATCCCATTTCGTTGAACTTACCGGTGAGGACTTTCGAAGCAATGTTTCAAAGCGGTTTCCTGTGTGGCCATCCATAACCCCCAAATGAGGAAGGATCTTATCCATTTGAAAAAAAACGTGAGAAATTGCGTTATTGAGTCTCTGGACAATTCCCTTATCGGAGGCATACTTCTAGGTCTTTCCGTCGAAAACGGCGAGATTTCATTTCAAAGGGAATTTTTTCCATGCTGCCAGGGTGAGGGCGGCTACTTCAATGAAAAAGAAGGTCATGCAAGGATTTGTCCTTTGAAGGGCCGCGTGAAGAGAGTCAGGGAAGTCCTTAAGAAGTATTACACCGTCTGGGGTGATCGTTTCCCTGAATCCCCGCATTATACGTTGCCAAGGAGATCGGCCGAGATCATAGGAAACATTGAAAAAGTGATAAGGGGTGATGCCCCCCTGGCCTGTGTTTCAGCTGGGAAAAAGGACGCTCCGTCGGATCTGTGGAAATTTGCGCTGGCCTCCATATGGCGCTTTGGCCTCGATGTCCATATGGTCAGCTTTAAAAAGTACAGCTCAAAAAATCTTCTGCCTGATATAAAAAAGCTGAACGGCGTCGAAAGGATCGCCATTTTTGCCGAGCATGTGGACAGGCTTTGGGAACCATCTGTCGTAAATGAATTCGAATCGCTGCTTAGTTTTGCCTATAACTCCGGCTCTTTTCTATGGGTGGAGTTCATTACGGAAACTTGCGGGCGTACAGATCCGGAGAGGAAGGAATTTGAGAGTGCGACGGAGGAGTTAAGGCACAGAGTGAATGTCATCAAGCAGAAGTCGCCGCTCAGATTTCTTGAACCTTCCGCATTGTCAAGATTGAAGAGTCTTTGCTGCCAGACCAGATGAATATGCTGTAATACCGATTTACGGCGTGCAGGTCAATGATGTTTTATGACCTATGACTTTAGCTTGAATCTGTTCACAAAGCTCTTTTGTAGGAGCCTGAATGGAAAGCTGGGCTTTGTTTCCCGTTACTTCCAGATCGGCATTTTCAACGGTTGCCGGTGCTTTTAACGCAAGGGTGGTCACGCTCTTGTTGCCGCGTCCCCTGTAGTATAGGCGGTCCACGCTGCTTTCCTGTGTAATATTTACAGTGATTTTATTTCCGCGTGTAAAAATACAGAGACCGGAAATTTTTTCATTATTTTTTCCAGCGATTTTAATATTCACATTGGCTTTATTCCCGCGAACCTTCGCAAAAATAGCCGAACCGGCCGAAATATCAAATGTTTGTTTGTTTCCGACGTAAACGAGCTTTTCCGGAGTAAGTCCCAGGGCTTTTGCGCATTCGTCAAACTCAGCCTGGCTCGCGGATCGTGTGGACTCGGCATATTCCGGATTTTCCGCATCGTCGCTCTCGTCGTTAGCGGAGGATTGTTTCTCGTTTGCTTTTGAATTATCATTTCCGTTTTTCTTATTTTGGTCATTGTCTAGAAGTTGCAGCTGAGCTTCGCCGCTAGTCAAGTTGATGGTGACATTTGCACCGTCTGGAGTCAGGTATTCATCGTTTTCGGAACTTGAACCTCCTCCAGATTTTGTACAGCTAAAAGCAAATAAAATGGAAACAACAAAGAAAAGAGTGCAAATTGTCTTGTCAAATCGCATAACAGAACCTTTCATGAATAGGGTGATAATTTATGGCTATACCTAAATTCTAACTACAGAGATCTTTAAATACAACCCGATATATTCCTGAAAGTCGTGGATCGAAGTTAGGCAACCTTCTTGATCCCACTTCTCTTTTCCATCTACGTAGAGTCTTCCTGAAGGTAAATTTTCAATTTCCGCGTATCCCCGAATTCTCCTACAATTTTTTTCAGCTTCTGACATCAACTTGAAGGCCATGGTTTCCGCAGTTTCCTTATTACCAGAACCTTTACCAACGTTTGTCCGAAGCTTGACTGAGGTAAATGTTGATTCGATCTGGTTCGTAGTTTTGAGATCATCAAGTTTAAGGAAACCTCGTCCTT
>JADFZC010000433.1 GCA_015232735.1 Oligoflexales bacterium
CCTAAATATGTGCCTATCAAATTTTCGATTTCGGGATCGGATACGGATTTCGATTCATAAAACATTTCGGAAATGAAGCGGCATATCGAAGGTTGCATGCGCCTCGTGTAAGGAAGGAATATTCCGGCATCATTTGTCAAAGTATTCTTATCCGCTGACAAATGGGAAAGACTCGATTTTATGCTTTCTTCGGGGTGAAACGCCTGGAGGGGTTGAGCCAGCTGCATTTGATCCCCGAAAAGGACGATGTTTTTGGCAACCCGGCCCATCGCGATCAGATTGGGAAGAGATACCTGGGTTGCCTCGTCCACCAGTAAATAGTCGAAATATTCGAGTTTGAAGTCCTGAGCACTTAGGCCGAATGCCGTTGACCCGACGATGCAGGAAGAAAGCTTTATTGGCATTTTTTTCAAAGCATCCCTGGCATCATCCGCATAGTCGATACCAATATCGGGGAATTTTGGATTTCTCTCCCCTGAATATAGCGATTGGATTTTTATGATCGGGGATTTCCATATGAAATTTCTTTTTCTCTCTTCTTTTGCAATTTCTTCAAGGACCTTATCGATCACTTTATGGCTATTTGACGATATTGCAATCTTCTTCTTCTCCTTCTTTGCAAGGAGAAATAAGACCGTCATTTTTAACAAATAGGTTTTACCGGAACCTGGAGGGCCTTGCACACCCAAGACACTGTTGTTCATTTTTTCAACCAGTTCAGGGAGCACATCCACAATATCTTGCCCCTCCTGAATCAGGCACGTTCCTCGCTTCATATCCTTGATATCGGGAGTTTTTTTCAAAATCAAGTCACATACGCATTTGGAAAGGCCATAATTTTCTTTATTTAGATCAAAACCGTTTGCTTGAGTTCTCAATGATGATTCCAAATGATCTTTCGGTATATTGCTGAAAATAGCCATGTTCAACAATGACCCTTTCAATTCCGCAAATTTATTCCAGAAATTTGAATTTAATGCTAAGGTCACCTCTCCATTTTCAAAGTCAATCTTCTTAACTTTAAATGTATTGTTACATCTGTCCCAATCTAAAATCGTTACATCATCCCCCTCCTTTATCTTGATTTCCTGATCCTCGAATTGGCATAAAATCGATCCATATTTGCACGAACTATCTTGACGGATTTCATTTAGAACCTTAAGACCGGCAAAGACATCGCAATCTTCAAAATGCTCTTCGATGCTTTGTTTACGCTTTTCAAAATAGTTCCTCCATTTTGGACGATCTTCCCTGCTATGAAATTCCAATGCAGATGAGAGAATCTTTGCAACATCGTATGCATCTTTTTTGGTCGTGCTTTTACGTCCCCCACTAATTTTTTTTTCTAAATCATTTAAAATAGTTTTCTTTTCCTCGTTTGCATCTTCCTTCCTTTTCTCTCTTGCTTTTGCCCTATAATCTTCACCTGAATCTGTGTTGATCGTCGACAGATCCACAAATCTGATCTTTTTCTTATCCCTTAATTTGCGTAAATAACTCACAAGATTTTTAGTGGAAAGGCAGTCATCCCTGTTATAGGCCCTAATCGCATTTAATATCTTTGATCTCTGAGGGTCCTTGCTATCCGGAAAATCAAGCCACCTTGAAAAAGCGGCCATCGCCTCACCAGCACCTGTGATCGATGTAGTCCGCTTAAACTCATACAGATTTTCAACATCTTTTAGCCCATAACTGGCTGTCCCGATCCTAAGGGCTTGACAGACCATCCTTTCCAGATTGATAAACACCCCATTTTTAGCAAGCTCTTCAACTTTGTCCTCGCAGATATTATGTTGGATCGAAAGACGCTCCAGAGCGGCTTGCTCATAGTTACCGTAATGGTAGATATGCATCTTCGGATCACTTTCCCAGCGTGAGTAGGCCCACTCAATGAAATTCTTGAAGACGGATTGCTCCTGATCCTTTGCTGAAGCCATAAAACTGATATATTTGTCTTTGGATAGAATCTCAGCACCATCAACTTTATCAGTTTTCATCACACATTCTACAGCCGCTCCAAATAGATATTCGAGGCCGCCTTTATCGATAAATGGATATCCCTCCATATCGAAATATATATCATGTTTCGACTCATCGGGCATCAGCGCAAGTCCCCGTGGTCTCGAATCATCATTATGACTCAGTATAATAACTTCGGGAATCGCACGTCCTTTGGACTCAACCTGCAACTTAGCCTGTTCCCTCAGTCTTTCAAATGTCTCCAAACCAATTCGTATTTTGCTTTTTCCCGCTAATGAACGGTCCTTTGTTTTTTTTGCCATCTGCTTTTTCAAGAAATCCTTCGGCGCATTCGCCATTTGGGTGAGGGTCGTGATCCCGAGCCTCTTAATCTGAGTGATCTGTCCCCTTCGAATGCCTGCAATCTGTGAAAGATCATCACTCTTTTCCAGGATCTCCTGGGCCAAGCCATCCCATTCCCCATGTTTTTCACCCACTCTGGGTATCGGCGGCTCTTTCACATTTTCGCAAAATTTCAGAAAATCATCTTTCAAATATAGATAGTAATAATAGAAATGGCTAAGGACAAAGTCGCGTCTCTCTTTATCCTTTAGCATGACTGCAAATTTCTCAGGATATTTTTTCTGCAATCCGGCCAACATTTCACTATAGCAACACAGCTGCAAAATGGCCGAAGTTTTCGGTGAATAGGCAATTTTGACATCAAGCGGTATGTAGTGGTGATCTTCCATTCCAGGTCCCGACGGCTCCCTTACCAGCAAATCAACATACCCTTCAAACTGCTCTGATTTAAGGAGAGCCTGCTGGATCATCTCTTCCCCTTTTTCCATATATTTCAAGGTCTCCTTGTGCGCACAGTCAGCTTCCATTTTCCTGTTGATCGTCACGAGCTTCTTACCATTTGCAGAGATATGATCCATAACATTTTTTTCATGGATATTGCCCTCCCTCCTCATGACTTCCACCATCTCATCCACCATCCGCTTTGACGCAATCTTTTCATCATCCAGCGCCATTTTTTCAGCCCATGTCGCAAAGGGACTCTCATGAAATTGAACGATGTCAGATGGAGAAAAGACAATTTTTCCATTTCTTTTTTGCATGGGATCCCTCGTCTGATAATGAACTTTGAATAGATTAGAATAAGTATAACACAACTTGGATCATCCATCCCCCTGCCAGGGGGGCGCCTTGCCTTAATTTCAGCAAAAAATTCAGGTTAAAGAGGAACCATGCACCAGCCGCAGCGGAACCCTGATAATCCTGTTGGAACTGTAGAGCTTTTCACGGAAACTGAAAAAATAGTAGCCATCGAGGTGCGACTGATCCGGGCGGCTTGAACGAATCGTAAGCGCTGAAACTTCAGCAAAATCGAATAAAATGTCCTGAAATTTAACG
>JADFZC010000434.1 GCA_015232735.1 Oligoflexales bacterium
TATCGAAAGGGCGGCTGAGCTGAAAGGGGAAACGGGTTCTTCTCTGGACAGGCTCATCGAGTCCCTGAATACCGCAATCGAGGAGGCCGGAACAGAGAAGATCAACATGCAGAACGAACGCATAAAGATGGAAGCGCAAAAGGCCCACTGGGAACGCGAGAAAAACCTGCTTGCCGAATCGAGATCCAGGGTGGCAAAAAATATGGCTGAAAAGCTGGAAAGCGATACGCATGACCTCAGGGAGAGGATTGAACAGCATATTGGCGAATTGAAAAGGCTGATTGCAAAGAGTGAAAAAGAGGGGGTGGCCGATACGTCGAAGGCAAGATCCGAGATGAAAAATATCAAGGACAGCATCAATGTCACGTTTGAAAAACTCAATGGTTCCGTAATGAAACTCAGGTCCGACATGTCATCCGGCGAACCTTTGCCAGGTGAACCCGCAAGCATTTGCTCCCTGTGCAGGGGCGACAAGGTTTACGTGATTCCGCTTGGCCGGGAGGCTGTTGTTGTAAACATATCGCCTGAGCTTTCGGATGGCGTTGAGGTTCAGGCGGGCCTTATGAAGATCAGGTTAAAACCCGATGAAATCCGCTTATTGGGCAAGGGCTCCCCCAAAAGCCGGCACCCGGCAAAGCCATCTTCCGGAAAGAGACCCCAGTGCGGCGGCAAACCTGATCCGCACATAAAATCCGTTATTCCAACCTCGGGAAATACAATAGATGTAAGGGGCAAAAACGCCGATGCGGCTCTTGAAAAGGTGTGGTCGTTCCTTGACAAGGCGCTTTTGAGAGGAGAGAGTCTTATTATTGTTATCCATGGGCATGGAACGGATACTCTTAAGAAAATCATTAGAAACGAGTTGGAGAGGGATCCTCCGTACAACCTCTCATTCAGGCCCGGCGAGGCATCCGAAGGCGGGGATGGGGTAACGGTCGTGAAGCTTGAGGGTTAGGGCCTGAAAGCCCTTCCGCGGTGAAAGAATCTTGAATTGACAAACCTTATGCGAATTCATAAAAGAGAGCCGGCCAAGCAAACAATATGCTGTCATTTTTTAATGTATAGGTTTGTCTATGACTTATTTCGACAATGATAACATCGAGAAGGTTTCCGGATCCCGGGAGAGTTCAGCCGGCGAGGTTGATCTTAAGTGGTACATGGAGGTCTATCAGGGAGACGATATGCCCCAGCTGACCCTCAGGGCTGTGCTTATGGGGGGTGTCTTGGGCGGGATAATGTCGCTCTCAAACCTATATATAGGGCTTAAAACCGGCTGGGCGCTTGGTGTCGCAATAACCGCCTGTATTTTGTCCTACACGATTTATAAAACGCTAATGGGAATCTTCCCGGGGATTTTCAAGACGGAAATGTCCATTTTGGAAAACAACTGCATGCAGTCCACGGCGACGTCGGCGGGATATTCCACCTGCACCTCCATGGTTTCCGCCATCCCGGCCTATCTGATCATCACCGGAAACCAGATGCCGTGGCAGACGTTGGCACTTTGGACATTTTTCCTTGGATCACTGGGTGTTTTTCTGGCTATTCCAATGAAACGCCAGATGATAAACATTGAACAGCTCAAATTCCCTACAGGCATTGCCGCCGCGGAAACCCTTAGAAGTCTGCACTCCAAAAAGGGGGACGGACAACCGATAAGAAAAGCCAAGGCGCTGGGACTGTCAGGCGTTATCGGCATACTGCTTGCATGGAGCAGGGATGCCTTCCAGTTTATATCATCGGCTCTGGTTATTCCGGGGACGATAACCGGTTATCCCCTCTCCAGCCTGACCATATCAATTGAAACAAGCACCATAATGTATGCTGCCGGAGCCATTATCGGGTGGAAGATGGGGTGGTCCCTTTTGCTTGGCGCCACTGTAAACTTTGGAATCCTGGCGCCGATGATGGCAAATATCGGCGCTATTGATGCCTCGAAACTTGGTTTCAGAACTATTCTTGGATGGTCCACGTGGACAGGGGCATCAATTATGGTTACCTCCGGTTTGGTAGCGTTTTTTATGCACTGGGAAATGATAACAAGGGCAATTCGTTCTTTTCACAGCAAGCCAGGCAAAATTGATGAAAATGAGAGACTTCTCAAGAGCATTGAAGTGCCAACCAGCTGGTTCATCGTTGGCACGGCGTTTTCGGGTCTCGGCTGCATTTTCGTTCTTTATTATGCGTTTCAGACTTCGGTATTGATGGGAATAGCCTCGGTCTTTTTGGCATTTTTTCTGGCTCTTGTCGCATGCAGGGTTACTGGCGAGGCGGATATTACGCCAATTGGCGCAATGGGAAAGATCACTCAGCTGACTTTCGGGATTCTGGCGCCGACCAAGATTATAACAAATCTTATGACTGCGGCTGTAACCGCCGGGGCGGCAGGGACTTCGGCGGATCTGCTCACGGATCTGAAAAGCGGCTATCTTTTGGGTGCTAATCCGAGAAAGCAGTTCATAGCCCAATATATCGGCATTTTTTTCGGATCTATTATTGTCGTTCCTGTTTTTTATCTTTTGATACCTGACGCCTCTGCCCTCGGAACAGACAAGTGGCCGGCACCAGCAGCGCAGGTATGGGCGGCGGTGGCAAGGCTTCTTCAGGCAGGATTTGGAGCGCTTCATCCAACAGCCAGGACAGGTATCCTTGTCGGTTCAATTCTGGGAATATTGCTGCAGCTGTCTGACAGGATTCTTCCCAGGAAATACTGCAAATATGTTCCATCGCCAATGGGAATCGGTCTTTCGATGGTTATTCCTTTTTTCAACTCTTTTTCCATGTTTTTGGGAGCGCTTCTGGCGTGTCTTTTTGCGAGGATATCACCGAAGAGATCTGAGCAGTACACGGTTCCCATAGCTTCCGGTCTTATAGCCGGTGAGTCCATATCGGGGATAATCATTGCCGTGCTTTTTGCCACGGGGATTCTTATATAGATTTCTCAGCGCGTTGACGCGGCTTCGCTTGGTTTTAAAGGCAGTGTAATGATGAATTCCGCGCCTTTTTCAAGTTTCGGATTGATGGTTACCGCTCCTTGGTGCTCATTGATAATTTCCTTGACGATACTCAGGCCCAGTCCTGTCCCTCCCTTTTTTTCGCAAGTGACATAGGGATTAAAAATATTCTCGATAATTTTTTCCGGAAGTCCAGGACCGTCATCGCGCACTTTTATCTGCAGTCTGTCGTCTATCGCTTCGCAGGTGATTTCGATTGTATTGTCCTCCCTCAGGATTTCAAGGGCGTTATTGCACAGATTCAGGATGGCACGCTGCAGCTTTTCAGCATCGACATTTATATATCCATTATGTTTTATATCCGTTTTGACCTTGATGCCCTTTTGCTCGGCAAGTATTTCAAAGCAGGAAAGA
>JADFZC010000435.1 GCA_015232735.1 Oligoflexales bacterium
AAACCCTCCTGTACCCTGAAGCTCGGGTTTATCAGAAGAAATCCCGACCTGACGTTGTTGATTATCATGGCGATTGTTTCGGTTCGCTTTTCGACCAGCTGTTCAAGGTGCTGATTCAACAGTTTTATCTTGTCTCTTGCTTGGGCAAGCTTCACAAAGGCCGTATAAAAGGTCATGGCGATGGTCGTGGACTGGCAGAGCACAAACACCATAAGCCCATAATGAAATATGAAAATTTTGTTTGGAATTATATTGTGAGCCACCAGGGTGTCATAGATCACGGTATATGCTATGACAAGAATGCCTATAATCAGAATGCCGGACCCAACCCGCCTGTGTTTTATGGTACGGACAAATGATGCGGTGCTCCAGACAACGACAGCGAGGGTAAACGCCTGATAATATGTAAGGGTAAAGGTCGTATAATAGAATGGGGCAATGAGCATGAAAATTGTTGCCGCTGTTCCAATGATCCAGACGAGGTTGGTGATTTTGCGACTCATCTCTTTCGGATAGAGAGACCTCATAAAAGCGACAAAAACAGGAAGCCCAAAATAGTATCCCAGGTATTCCAGCTTTCTTACCAGCCACCATGGGAGATTATCGAAAAAATCATATATGATTTCTCCCTCGCCGATGATCATGGTACGAATACCGACAATGAAACAGAAGATGGCAAAATACAGTGGAGCTTGAACGGTCGGCTGTAAAGCGAAAATGATGAAATGGTAGATGGCAATCAGCAGGAGTCCTCCGACAACAAACCCGCTCACCAGCGCTTCGTGCCTGTGAATCAGATAAAAATGATCAACACTGTGAATCTGAAGCGTAGCCCAGGTTCCTCCCTGGAAGACAAAGTAGCTGGCTCCCTGGATTACGACGTCAATCTCATCTTTTTCCGGAGTCCATCTGATCCAGCGCTTCCCAGGAGATACGATCGATTCTTCATGCCTGTCGGCGATCGTTCCGGAAGAAATGATCATCTGACCATTAACCCAGATCCTGTATGCCATTGGCTGTTCATGGACTTCAAGAACCATTGGGGTGTGGAGAGCCCATGAAGGCAGAAGAATACGGGTGCGGTAGGTGGCGACTCCCTTGCTTGTCAATTCGGTATCACCGGCCTTGACGTCCTTCCAGGGACCAGGGATTTCCATGGTCCCAGTTTTTCCGACCGATTTTTCCGAAATGAAATCGTCGGGGGTGAGCAGTCTCTGCCAGTAGAAATCCCACTTGCCCTTTACATAGATGGAAGGATGTTCCCTGTTCCAATCCCGCAAGTCGATAGTCGAGAGACCAGAGTCCTGCTTAGACTCGGCAAACCCATTAAGCGGCAAATTGACAAGACATATGCACGTCATCATCAACATAATGGGCTGAAGACTTCTGAAGAACTTATATCTTTGCCTGACAAACGAAAAATGCATTGAGAAAGAATCATCCAAAATAAAGAAAAAAAGAAAAGGCTTTTCACCTATTGTATTGTTCCATATATTAATTTTATCATAATGAAGGCTGCAGAACACTTTTGGCACTGAACTGGCAGGACGCTATCTTTGAAAAGGAAGATAATAAAGGAATGTTATTAAATTGCGGATACCACCAAAAAATCAGGCCGGGCAAAGTTTTCCCATTTCCTGTCTGTTCATGACTTATCACCTAACTTGCTGTGGATGAGCAATAGATGAGTTCAATTAAAATCAATATTAGGCAATTCGGCAAAATTCTTACCTGCAAAGGTTGTATTTAATATGAGGCAATTCGGGGAAATGATACAACAGCAGCAAAGTCCCCCATAAACGTTACCTCTCATGCTTCCGTTTTAAATGGCATTTTGAGGTAAACTAAAATTTTGGAAAAAATCTTCCGAAGTAATTAAAAGGAGCATGTATTTTCTGGAGTAAGAATATGAGATCAATTTATTTTTTTATCAATCTCTATAGCCTGATATCCAGGCGATTGACTCTGCTCGGCAAAGCGACGATGGAATCTGTCGGCAATATGCCAAAATCCCGGGAAAGATCTTGTCTGAGTTCAGGATCTCCTTGCATTTCCGCCAAGGCTTCTTCGACCTGTCGACTCATAACAGCACTGCTCATTCTTGGCGCTTCATTTTTTAACATGAACTGCTCAGGAAAAATTGATTTCATTAATGACAGTCAGGTCTCCAGAGACAAGGACGTTGAGTCGAAGGTATCCGGCTCCCCGTCAACCGGCGGTGAACAAAAGAAGGGCGATCTCGATCAGGCTGACGAGCCTGTCATGATATCCGGTACCTTTCTTGTATGCCTGGGAAAAAAGCTGTCAAGCGACACTTCACAGGGCGTGATTGCCTGTGGATACTCGAATAATGGAAATACTGTCTCTTCACTGGTAAAGACCGCATTGGAAGTCACCATATACGGCAATGGAAAAAAATTGATAAGCAAGTCATATATTTTCGAAAAAGGTTCAAAAATCGCGTTTTCAATTCAGATCCCGATAGTGCAGGGCGTTAAATATGAGATTTCTGTCGGAGTTTTGAGGGAAAACAGCACAGTTGTAGTTCAGAGAAATCAGACAGCGGTGGATTTTACAACCCTGACGGATAATGTGCCGTCCATTGACTCAAAAACTCAAGAACCTTCCGCGCCTATCGCAACTGCTGCGACCGCAACTACGGCACCTACTGCAACTACTGCACCTACTGCAACTACTGCACCTACTGCACCTACTGCACCTACTGCACCTACTGCACCTACTGCAACTGCTGAGCCCTCTTTGCTTGATCAAAAGGCGGTGGATGCGCTTAAAGCTGCCAATGGTACTTCGATCGAAAAGCTGGACCAAACGTGTGACGGATTCGAGCGGGCATCTTTTTTCAACAAGGGAGCTTATGGAGTTTACAGCAATAAGGATGTAAGCGCCTACGTATCAGGAATTCCTGGGGAGTGGATTTGGACTTGTGCTATTTCTGATGGGAACAGCATATATTCTGCAACTTGCCCAACAGGTACGACAGCCGGCTCAAGCGGATGCCGGTAATCAAAATTTTTACACGGATCACTATGGTCATGAAATCGACCTGGTCGTTGAGGCAGGCAACGTGGTCCATCTTCTGGAATGCAAATGGAGCGAGACTCCGGCCATAAACATGGCGGCCTTCGATAAGGCGGCAAATTCAATGGGCAAGGAGCGTGTGATTCACAATCATATCATATGCAGTGCGCGGGGAAGCCGAATATCAAAGGAAAAAATAACAATCCGTGACAGCGTCGATTTCAGCTTCCTTCACGATTCGTAAAAAACGGATAAAGGACCCAGAAAACCCCTTTTGAACAATATGCTTGCGCAATCCCGCTCCTTTAGGGGCGGGTCAAGCAAGCA
>JADFZC010000436.1 GCA_015232735.1 Oligoflexales bacterium
TATGACTATACTGGTTGCAATAGCCGATCTGAATAAGGAAATTTCTCATATCGAGGGCATGTTGAGAGTATAGGGAACCACTGGAAAATTTTTAAAAAATCAGGATTCCCATTGATTGATTTTTACTATTATTTATGCTAATATCAATCGCTGGTTTTGATGTGTTTTTTTAAAATACACGCTAACAAAGCAGGATATTTAGACTAAGTTTAATTTATCTTTTTTATTGGTTTGGTGTGATTACACAAAGTGTGTTCTGTTTGGTGCGAAACTAAACAGTTTTTTTTTTCATACCTTTAAAGTTCTATTAACCATCAATCACCGGGGTATTTGGCTGTCTATGGCAACAAAAAAGAAAAACGCCAAGAAGTCGGCAGTAGCTATCAAGTCCTCAAAAAAGCCTGCCAAAAAAGCAAACAAAAAAGAAAAAGAGGTTGCTGAGTCCAAGAAACACGGAAAGAAGGGGTTGAAGACCGACCGCCCATTGAAAAAGGGCGTCAAGCCGGCAAAGGAGGCGGACAAAAAAGCAGCTGCCAAGAGACAATTGAAAGGCTCCGCCCACGCTGCCGAGAAAATCGACAAGAGGGAAAAGGCATCTGACAAACATACCCGTCTGGAAAAAGAGACTGGTAAGAAGACCAGGGCTTATTCAAAAAGAGACGAGGGTCTTACTGCCGCAAAAGTCAAACAGCAGCAGGAAAAATCTTTAAAAAAGCTTGAGAAAAAAGAAGGCAGGAAAAAGAAGGACTCGGTTGCTTTGGTCAAGGACACACCGCCCGAACCCAGAAAAAAAAGGGAATCTTCCGTCAAAGAAGAAGAAAAGCTTGCGCTAAAACCCGAGTCCTCGAAAAAAAAGAAGATCCAGATTGATGAGCTGGTCAACGACCTTGAGAATGTATTCAACGATAAGGGATTCCTCTCATATGGTGAAGTAAACAGAATGATATCCGACAAGGAGATCGATCAAAATCTTCTTCAAGACATCATGACCGAGCTGAAGAACAGGGATGTCATAGTTGAAGAGGGGGATATCGATCAGGTCGACCTGGAGGATCTTTCAACCCTCGACGATGGCATTCTGATATCCGATGACGCTTTGATGATCTTCGAGGATGATGACATAATCGAGCCTGAAATCGAAGACATCGAAGCCGAAATTGACTCCAAGTCCAAGAAGCGAAGTTCGGAACAGGATGACGAGGAAGTGGGAATTTTCAAGGAGCTTCATACTTCCGAGGAAGAAGACGAGGAAGATGAAGACGAGGTGGAAGAAGAAGCTGAAGAAGCTGAAGAAGCTGAAGAAGTTGAAGAAGCCGAGGAAGAGGAGGAAGAGGAGGAAGCTGAGGAAGAGGAGGAAGACAGCAGAAAATCAAAGAAGAAGAAAAAGAGAAAAAAGGGCGCTGATACAAGTGATAGCGCGAAAGCCTCTCTTGATAAGGAATCCGGACAGGCTTCGGTCAAAGTTGAGGGCAAGGGAGACGATTTCGGAAAATCAAACGACCCCGTAAGGATATATCTGCGCAAAATGGGAAGCGTTGCGCTCCTGTCGAGGGAGGGAGAAGTTGTCATAGCCAAGAAGATTGAGGCTGAGGAAAACAAGATCCTTGAATATCTGATGTCGCTGCATATCGGAAGAGCGGTCATTGTGGGTACCGCAAGAAAATTCGTCACAGGTGAAATCAGGATGAAGGGTTTTATAAAGGGCTTCGACGATGATGAAGCTTCGACAAACGAAGAAGCCCATATCGATAAACTGATGAAAGCCACAGAGATTTTCCTTGTCGAATACGACAAATATGAGGACTGCCTGAAGGCATTTGAAAAATCCCCGAGCGAAAAAAATGCTAAGAAGCTGGAATCCCAAAACAAGATCATGCTCGATATGCTCAAGGAACTCAACATAAACAGGAAGCTGATGACATCGGTCATAAACCACCTTGCAATATATTCCAACTCCCTGAGGGAGGCGAAACAGGATATTTCCTACTATTCAAAACGCCTGAATGTTGATCCAAACGAACTGATAAGCCACATAACAAGGAATCCCAATTTACCATACGGGAGGGCATCTGACAGGGAATGGCAGAGGGTGCTTCGAAACGTACAGGCAGCCATGGACATGATCGACCGAGTCAGGATAGATGCCAATATGGACCCGGCCGAACTGGATAATCACTACAGGACACTGGCCGAGATGCAAAGATCAGCGGAACTTTCAAAAAAGGAGCTTGTCGAGGCGAACCTGAGGCTGGTTGTTTCCATTGCCAAAAAATATACAAACAGGGGACTTCAATTCCTGGATCTCATCCAGGAGGGAAATATAGGCCTGATGAAAGCGGTTGAAAAGTTTGAATACCGACGCGGCTACAAATTCTCGACCTATGCAACATGGTGGATAAGACAGGCCATAACAAGGGCTATTGCCGACCAGGCAAGGACGATCCGAATCCCGGTTCACATGATAGAGACAATAAACAAACTTATCAGGACAAGCCGCTATCTCGTCCAGGAGATGGGTCGCGAACCAACACCTGAGGAGATTGCAGCCAGGATGGAGATGGGGGTCGACAAGGTCAGAAAAGTCCTGAAAATAGCCATCGAGCCCATTTCTCTGGAAACACCGATCGGTGAGGAGGAAGACAACCATATCGGGGATTTTCTGGAGGACAAGACTCAGCACTCTCCTTCAGAATCCGTCGTGTCAAACAGCCTCGAGGAGCAAACGATCAAGGCGCTGGCCACCCTTACCCCCCGTGAAGAGAAGGTCCTCCGGATGAGGTTTGGAATAGGTGAAAGGAGCGATCATACCCTGGAAGAAGTGGGTCAGAACTTTGACGTGACAAGAGAAAGGATCCGTCAAATCGAAGCCAAGGCGCTCAGAAAGCTGAGGCATCCATCCAGAAGCAAAAAGCTCAAGGCTTTTATCGAGAGCTGATTTTTTACCTCAATAAGGTAATTTTTTTATTGTTTCCAGTTAAAAGTTTTGTTACATTTGCCCCTCACCAAAAGGGGCCTATAGCTCAGTTGGTTAGAGCAGCCGGCTCATAACCGGCTGGTCCGGGGTTCAAGTCCCTGTGGGCCCACTTAATAAAAAGCCAAGGATTTTAAAGTCTTTGGCTTTTTTATTTTGCCCAATTAGGTTCCATTTTTGAGCTCATTTCTAGCCGTGTGTGCAGTTTGTGTGCGGCACAAAATTTCGGTCGCCCCTTTCAGGTAGTCTGGATGCAGGTGTGCATACCTCTGTGTCATTGCCAGGGACTTGTGTCGCATCAGTTCCATGACCAGTCTGGGGTCGAGTCCTCCCATCGTCAGGCAGGAGGCGAAGCTATGGCGCAAGTCGTGAAACCTAATT
>JADFZC010000027.1:0-8959 GCA_015232735.1 Oligoflexales bacterium
AGGACCGGGTGTCGAATCAGGAGAGGCTTTAAACCTCTCCTGATTTTGGCTAGCTAGACCCTAGCCGAAAAGGTCTGACTCTTCGTTAATCGTCGTCGGGTGATCCTCATTTACCAGCATGTAAAAGTAGGTCACCCTCCTCCTCGCGCCTTGATTCAGACCTTTTCGGCTAGGGTCTAGCTTGAACAAGCTCGCCCTGAAGGACGAGGTTTCCTTAAACTTGGTAAACCCGGCCCTGAAGGACCGGGTGTCGAATCAGGAGAGGTTTTAGACCTCTCCTGATTTTGGTTAGCTTGAATAACCTCGCCCTGAAGGACGAGGTTTCCTTAAACCTGATGATATGTCCCGCTTGAAATGAATTGAAGAGACAAAAAAATTGTCATCAGATGAGAAAAACTACTCTCCGCTTATGGTGGCCACCAATTTCCTCGGCCCGGCTGAATCCCTGTGTTCCATAAGATAAATCCCCTGCCAGGTGCCCAGCTCAAGCCTGCCTTCCCTTATCGGGATTGTGATATCAAAACCAAATATTGAACTTTTGACGTGGGCCGGCATATCATCCACTCCCTCACAGGTATGCGTGTAGGGAAGCACCTCCGGGACAAGAGTCGAAGCCGCCATCTCCATATCGGTTCTGACATCCGGGTCAGCATTTTCGTTTATGGTTATTGATGCAGAGGTATGCTTGATGAATAAATGAAACAGACCCATTCTTACTTTTGCTATTTCAGGATTTGCTGCGACAACCTGTGATGTTATCAGATGGCATCCCCTGGGATAAGGTTTAAGAGAAAATGTATTCTGAAACCACTTCATAACAAGATTCTCCTGCTGATCTAGGACGCGCCCTAAAGAAAATCACTCATGATGGTAGGCTATTCCATTTACCAAAGTATAGGCTCTGTAAATCTGTTCCCAAACCAAAAGCCATGCCATGTCACTTGGGAAAACCGCCTTGGAAATCCCCCATACCCTGTCCGCCTTTTCCTTTAGCCTGAGCGGCAGACCATACGGCCCCCCGACGACAAAGGTAACTGTTTTGACTGCAGGGTCATCTCCCCATTTGCGTATATTTGAAGCAAGTTCTGTTGAACTCCAGAGTTCACCCCTCTCATCCAGAATAATCAGAAGATCGGAGGATGATTTCTTTTCATTTGAGCTGATTCCCAAAGCCTCAAACAGAGCCTTTTCAGATTTTTCCACACCTTCCTTTGACTTTATTTCCAGCTCTTCTATTTTAACAAAGGCTTTCAGCCTGTTTCTAAAGCCCTCCACCAGAGCTTCGTACTCTTTTTCTCTCGGTTTTCCAACTTTAACAATCCTTAGTTTCACTGAGATTCCGCTTTAGTTTGTGCCACATCTTCCTCAATCTTGATCTCCTTTGCATTTGGCCAAAGTGTATCTACTCGATAATATTCCCGAATGGCTTTCTGAAAAATGTGGATGATTGTTACGCCGTAATCAAGAAGTATCCAGTGTCCAGACTGTTTGCCCTCGATTGATGTCGGTAAAATTCCGAATTTACGCTTGAGCTCGGCTTCAATGCTCGTACTTATGGCCTGAGTCTGCCTGTCGTTGGCTCCCGAACAGATTATCTGAAAATTGCATATATCAGACAAATTGGTCAAATCCTGGACAATAACCTGGGAAGCCTGTTTGCTTAAGGCAACTTTTGCAGCTGTTTTTGTAGCTTCTAGCGCGTTTAACATTCCTATCCTTTCTTTAGATATAAACCATTCATCCTGATGTATTGTTCAACGGAAGGGGAAAGCCACCCCTCCGGGACTTTTTCATTTTTCGACAAATAGTCACGTATTTTGGTCGATGATGCAAGAGAAGTATGAATATCAATAATATAAATGCCAAATGGCATCCCCTCGATTTCCGCCATTTTTGGACTTGTCCACCTGACCTTATATCCAAGCTTTGCCATCTGTACGTCGACGGCATGTTTAAGTCCCTCATCAGTGCCTCGTCTAACCAATATCAGGTGCGAGCGGCCAATAATATCTTTCGGTCTATGCCATACGGCAAAACTCCCGAACTGATCCAGACCCATCACTATTCCCAACGACCTCAGAGGGTAAAGATCATGAATCCTCTCTATTGTATTTATTGTAAAATTGGGCACCGGCAAAGAGGTCTCCACGGATGAGATTTCCAGATTCGCATGCCCGAAGTCCACGAGAAAAGCAAGCCTGCAAAGCTCAAATCTGATATCAAAATTTAGACAGGGATCCTTATGAAACCCACCCGCTCCTGCGGGTTTAAGTCCGGGGATTACCATTATCAAGGAAGAAGGGAATGCCGCCCTCACACCTTCAACGCAATCAACATGCCCTCTGTGTGGGGGATCAAAAGCACCGCCGTATATTATTAATTCCGGGTTTTTCATTCTCATGTCATAATTCTAAAAATCCGCATTAACAGGATCGTCAATCTTTGTATATAGCTCATAACCAAGTTCCTGATCCTTAACCTCAAAATTCTCAATCCTGACCTTCTTTTTTTCCTCCATTATGAGATCATAAAGAAAATACTTCAGTGCTTCAATACATTCACCGGTCACGGCGGAAACTGCCATAACATGGGGACACTTGATTCTCATTTTTTCGATCAAGGACTCCCTTGCTTTTTCATCTGAAAGAAGATCCGTTTTCGTAATTACTACAGCAGTCTCTTTTTCATAAAGATTTTGACTGTATCTTCCAACCTCTTCCCTCAGTTTGTCATAAATGTCTTCAGGATTATAAACCCCTTCGCAAAACCCGTCTATTACATACAAAATTATCTGCGTCCGTTCGAGATGCCTTAAAAATGCATGACCAAGTCCCCTGCCTTCACTCGCACCCTCTATCAAACCTGGAATGTCAGCCGCCACGAAAGATCTGCCCCAATCGTTCCCGATGTCGGGCAAAGAGACAACACCGAGATGCGGCACAAGGGTTGTAAATGGGTAATCGGCAATCTTTGGCTTTGCACTGCTGATTTTTGACAATAATGTCGACTTGCCGGCATTTGGGAAACCCGCAAAACCGACATCGGCTATAAGTTTTAGCTCAAGACCGAGGCGAATATGCGTCGATGATCCCCCAAGTGTATTTTCTTCCGGTGCCTGATGCACGGAAGACAGATAACGATTATTTCCAAGACCTCTTTTCCCCCCTCTGGCTACCAGATAGTGGCGACCATCTTCAAGCACCTCACAAATCTTTTCATTTTTATCAAGATCACAGGCGATAGTCCCCAACGGAACAGGAATAACCATATCTTTCCCGTTACGACCTGTTCTGTTATTGCTTCCACCTTTCTCTCCATCCTCGGCGGAATAAAGTTTTTTATAAAATAAAGTACTCAATGTATTAAGTCCGCTATCTCCTTCAAGATAGACGTTTCCGCCAAACCCTCCATCTCCGCCGTCACAACCCATCTTGGCCTTTCCCTTGACCGAACGAAAACTTACAAGCCCCGGTCCTCCCTTGCCGGACCTTACCCTGATTTCAATTGAATCAACAAATTTCATTTTCAACCTTTATTAAAATTCCGCATTTTAAGGTAAACACTAAAATCATTTCATCAACCAACCCGCAAGCTCATTTTGTACCGGCAACCGGATCTGCAATATGCTTCTGAAAGAATGTATAAGTGGATCTAAGTATCAATACAAGACAAGGAAGATAAAAAACACGCAACCTATTGCCTCATCCGTAAAAGAAGCAATTAGAGCCTGTTGAAAAAGCCATGACTCGGCGTTGCTCGTCGTCGGAAAATCCTCATTTACCAGCGCGTAAACTCCGGTTTTCCTCCTCCTTGCGCCTTGATTCCCGGCTTTTTCAACAGGCTCTTACAGTAGCGTGCCTATGTGATCAACTATTAATCAGGCAGGAGTTACAGGAGGCTGTCTAAAACCTAGGTCTCTGCGCTAGCCAGACCCTAGCCGAAAAGGTCTGACTCTGTGTTAATCGTCGTCGGGCGATCCTCATTTACTAGCATGTAAACTCCGGTCGCCCTCCTCCTCGCGCCTTGATTCAGACCTTTTCGGCTAGGGTCTAGCCATCGTCGGAAAATCCTCATTTACCATCCCATGTAAACTCCGGTTTTCCTCCGCCTCGCACCCTGACCTCTGGGATTCAGACACAGCCTCTTATACGGGATCGACGCTGACTGTTCTTCTATTGCCATCATTCTTATATCTTACGTGTCCATCCACCAGTGCAAAAAGGGTGTAATCCCTTCCCATCCCCACATTGTTGCCTGCATGAAAGTTGCTGCCAACCTGACGCACCAAAATATTTCCGGCCTTTACATTCTCTCCACCGTAGACCTTTATGCCCCGATATTGAGGATTGGAATTCCTGCCGTTCTTCGAGCTACCGCCAGCTTTCTTATGTGCCATTGTGCAAACCTCTACTATTTGTTTATTGCGCTGATTTCCACGACAGTAACAGGCTGTCTGTGGCCTCTTGTTTTCTTATGATTCTTACGTCTCTTATACTTGAAAACAATAACCTTGGGCTCACGCATCTGTCTCTTTATGACCGCTTCCACCGAAGCCCCCTGTACCGTGGGATTCCCAAGCACAACCTCGTCCGCGCTTAGCATGCAGACATGATCAAAAACCAGCTTATCGCCTTCACTTCCACTATGATAATCTATTGTTATCCGATCACCCTGACTTACTTTATACTGATGACCACCTGCCTTAATAACAGCGTACACTTTTAGAATCTCCTAAAACTATCGATGACGATTCAAACATCATCCCTTTTGCTGATAGACTTCAACAAACTGTATATTAATTTAATATGGAAAAAGTCAACAACTCAAAAACATTTCATTCAGCACAAATACCGGACACACTTATCCACATTGCCCTTAAAGAGCGAGTTATAATGTGAAAATAGGTATAATATGTCAACGACTATTTCAAAAGCGTGATGGAAAATCTTGCCGGAGGATAGGTGCATTTTGCCGGGATCAAAAATGCACCACAAGCATATATATCCGTATTTATTAACAAATAAATTTGGCACAGAGTGTGCTTACTAAATGTTGGAGCACTATCGGATATTTTTATAGGAACTTTAATTTTATGAACCTCGGATTATTAAACCAACGGATAGAAAAAGGAACCATGCTTCCCGATATAGGCCATTCAAACGAAGGAGCTGCGGGCAACAAAGAGCCCTCTCCCCCAAGCGGTATCGAAACCGACTACCTCAAAACCGAAGGTTTTAAAGAGCTCCTTGCGAAGGATAAAGAGCCTCCTGAAAACATGCCAAAAAAATGGCGGTCTGAACCGGACCGAACACACAGGCAAACGGAATATCCCGACTCCAAAAAGGAAATTGCTAAAAATGTAAATAATCCCAAAGAAATTCCTTTGGAAGGCCGCAAAAAAGAAACCAGATTTCCATCCCATGAGAAACCATCCGCCAAAAAAGATCGCACACAATCAGGCGATGAAAGCCAGAAAAACCTCCAACCCATTTCAAAGTTGAGATCAAAGGCAGAAAAAGAACTCAATACTGTTATCAATACCAATCATGTTAATAATGTCAGTTCCGGCTCCAATACGAATATTAATAATACCACGAACAATCTGCCAGATGATACTTCCGATCCTTTGTCCACAGGCACCCAAACCGGCCAGGAAAGAACGTATTTTACAAAAAATACAGAAGTATCTGATAACATCTCCTTACCAGCGGCGGTGAAGGGTAAAACTGAAAAGCCGCTCCAGGCGGATGAAGTCTTTTACAAAACTGAAAAAGATATCACTAACAATAATATAATGCAGACC
Organism: Oligoflexales bacterium; assembly: GCA_015232735.1. The sequence goes on from JADFZC010000027.1 coordinate 5,804, forward strand.
CTGCCAAATCCCGGTTTTTCAGCAGAAGATGAAATTCTGGACAATAACCAGGAAATTATGAAGGATGCGCCAATATTGGCACTTCTTACAGGCCAGCTTGCACTGCTCAATCCTCAGTTCATACCGAAAATTGTTACCGAAAATCCATTTGTCAATGAGGCACTTTCCCAAAAGGATATCGATAATTTCATGGTAACAAAAATTCCAGCGGCAGCTCTTTCAAAAATGCTTCAAATCGGCAGCGACAGGCTTCCTGCAAGTTTTCAAAATAGCAATCTGATGATTTCACCGCAGGAATTTTTCAAAGCGATAGGACTTGATCCCTCACAGATCGCTGCAGAACTTGCACTCTTAAAATCGAATCTGCAACTTGAAGGACTTTCGCCCTACATAATCCGGTCAACGGCTCTAAGGGCGAACATGATTCCAAAAAATTCTTTCAGCCATCAAACTTCAGGGAATATTCCCCCAGCAGAAAATACGATTAAAGAACAAAGCGTTAAAAATATCGCCAATAAGAACGATATCCAAAACATCGATCCCTTGCCCGTTATGGGTCTGGGAGCCTCCCAGGTTTTGATGAATCCGTCAGAAAAAATCTTCGAGCCGGAATTCATAAAACCCATTCCTGCGAAATCCGCAATAACCTTCATCCCCATGAAAGAGGAAACCCTGGACCTCCCGATTGAACGCAGCAGGTTCTACGATGAAAATGAAATGCTTTCATTTGAGCCAAAAATGATACAGGAAGATCCTTATAAAAAACTTGGGATGACAATGAATGATATCCAAACAGTAAATTTTGAGACAGATCCGGAGCTGCTAATAGCCATATCTCCCTTGCTTGCAGGGCAAGAAAGTCCAATAAAGGAAGATCTTACCACGATTGACATGTTAAGGGAATCCATACTTAGAAATCATGGAACTGCTTTTATTCCCGCAGATACCGACTTAAACAGTAAATCTGTCAGTGAAATAAAATTTGATCCATCTTTCATGTCGGCCACAAATATGGAAACAGTCCCGACAAAGGAACATCTGAACTCCAGGAGATTTTTTCCTGAAAGAACCATGGAAGATAAAACATCCGTGAAAAGCTTTAATGCGGATACTCTCCCGCCTCGCGATATCAAACCTCTATCCGATATTTCAGAGGCTGCCAACTTATCGGGAAGCAGAATTGAATCCTCCCCGGAAAAATTTGTTTTCATTCCGTTAATTACACAAAGGCCACAGGAAAATGTCAGAGACGAAAGGGCTCGTATTCCAAATAAGGCGGATACCGCCCCCATTGTCGGGACTGTCGCCTTGAACGACAGTGAAAACGACAGCAAAAGAGACTCTGACATAGGTAACAGCAAAAACCAGGATTTTGGCAATCAGCATCAGGCCAATTACATAAAAACCGACACCCATGACCTGGCAAAAACAGGCCCGGCTTTCTCAATAGCCAGAAAGCCTGAAACAGAACGAATACATCCCCATGACATTACTGAAAGGATAGTTAAAAATGCTTCCATGATGATCAAAGAGGGCGGAGGCTCAATTAAAATTGATCTCGGCAGCAAGGAACTTGGAGACATCAATCTGGCAATACAGGTCAAAGACAATAACCTGGATTTGAGAATCGTCGCGGATTCCGACAAGGTCAGAGAGATAATAGCGGGAGATCTTCCCCGGCTCAGGGAATCCCTTTCGGAGCAGAAGCTAAACCTTAACCAGGTGGAAATCGGGCTGGGAGGAGGCAGGCAGTGGTCCGCCTCACTCACCGACAACAGTTTCGGCCAAGGTCAGTTTCGAGAGGAATATCGTGAAGACCTTGCCGGGAACAGGAGTTATTCCTATTCCAATTCATATCAGAAAACAACAGATCCCGTATCACAAAGAGGAACCAGGTTCCATAATGGAAAAATTCAAGTTCTGGCATGATGAAACAACCTTAATCATTCGATTTTCAAAGGGGCGGAAAAACCAATGAAAGCATCTTTACAACAGCAAATTTCTCCATACATTCAGCCTGACAACCCAGGCCTTAACACAAAAAATTCATTTGATACCCCGGAGCAGGATGAACAGATAAATCCCAACAGGATCGATTTCAAGAAAATTCTTTCAAACGCCCAGGAAGATCTTAAGATGAAAAGAGAGGCACAGAAAAAAGGCGACCTCTCAGGAGCTAAATCGGAAAAAGAATTTTTTGATATGCTAAACAATAACACAAAAGAAAAAAGAACCCCCAAAAGTGATCTTGACAAGGATGATTTTCTTAAGCTTTTCATCGCACAACTTCAGCACCAGGACCCCTTGAACCCGGACGATGGCGCCGAGATGGCAGCCAAGCTTGCCCAGTTCAACAGCCTGGAACAAATGATGAACGTCAATACCACGCTTAAAAAACTTCTGGACGCACAAAACAGCAACGCATCGCTTGCAATGATAAATTATATTGGAAGGGAAGTCACAACAAAGGATGGAAAGATAAACATGTCCGGAGGACAGATCTCAAATACCTGGTTTGAAACCTCACAGGACGCTCCAAAAGCGACTCTGAAGGTTTATGATTCAAATGGATTTCTTATAAAAGAACAAGAACTCGGAACTCTTAACAAGGGGCCTCACCAACTGGCCTGGGATGGGATGGACAAGGATGGAAAAAAGGCGCCAGACGGGATCTATACCTTTTCAATCAGCGCCAAAGGGATGAACGAGGAAAGTCTGCCGGTCGAGGTAAGAAGCAAAGCTGTCATTACTGGAGTCGATATCAATTCAAAGGAACAGGCGCTATTCTCCAATATGGGAAAACTGAAATATTCCGACATAGTTTCCATAGGGGCTCCAGGTTTTGAAAAATCCCCGTTTGACAGGTCTGCACCACCAGTTGGCCCAGGCTATGCCGGAGGAATCCCGGCCCCCGCACAGGGAGCGCTGGCAGGCGCGACAGCCCAAATGGGTACGCCGTCAGGGAACACAGTGACAGGATATGGTCAACCTGCCTTGGGATATTACGCTCAAAATATGCAACCCATGGGACAGCCAGTTCAGCAAATGGGACAGCCAGTTCAGCAAATGGGACAGCCAGTTCAGCAAATGGGACAGCCAGCTCAGCAAATGGGACAGCCAGTTCAGCAAATGGGACAGCCAGCTCAGCAAATGGGA
>JADFZC010000027.1:9059-14060 GCA_015232735.1 Oligoflexales bacterium
AAATGGGACAGCCAGTTCAGCAAATGGGACAGCCAGCTCAGCAAATGGGACAGCCTCCTCAAACAGTACAGACAAATCCAATGGCTCAGCCGGCGAAACCCCAGCAAATGGCACCTTTGAAACAGCCTATGCCATCATCACCCGCTGAAACAAAAGCGCAAGCGCCAACAACAGAGAATCTCGACAGAATGAAAGCCGAAGGAAAATTAAACCTTCAAAACAAGCAAAACTCAGACGCAAAAATAAATGATTCGGTGTTGCCTGCAAAAGAGGAGGAATCCACGCTAAACAAGAAAGCATCAAATATTCCCAAAAAAGCCAAAACAGATAATCAATCCTCAACCGGTTCTGCAATGAACACTTAGCCAGAAAATTACATTTATTGAAATGACATGTTTTGATAGATTTGGTAGAGCGGTGAAAGCTATTATGAATGTATCAAAAAATCCACGAAAAACCGAATCTTTGAAATATTTATGTAATGAATGGCCAAAAGATCACACTTTGAAAATCCTTTTTACACTGACATCCTTCTTTCTTATTTCATGCGCCACAAAAAACAGCGAATCATTCCTGAATGGATCTGAAAGCCAGGAAATAGTTTCCTTTCCAAAGGACTCATGCGAGAAAAATAAAATCAACTGCGACACATCAAAAAAATCATTTCCCGTAATGTGTTCAGCATCCTCATATAACTCGCAACTCCTTTCAAGTCTGGCCTTGGTTCAAGGATGGGGCAACAGCCTTTGTGAAGCGGAAAAAAATCTTCTGGATAGCGCGTGTAAAAACGGACTTGATCCTGCCAGATTAGATTTAATTTCATGCGTTCCAGATCCCAGTGAAGGAGAATGCCATAATATTATGCTTGATACAAATCCTTGTCCGGATGCCGGCCCCCGTACATCATGCACTTCAAAAAAATATGATGGAATTGATCTGCAAACAATACATTCGCTGAAGGGGTGGGGCAAAAATCGCTGTGAGGCGCTAAAAAATCTCAAAGTCAATGCCTGCCGTAATAACCTGATACCGGGGAAAATGTGGAATATTGAATGCGAAGATGACCATACCGACAACGAGTGCCCTTTTATTTCAATGAACTGCCCCTTGGAATTCACAAGTATTCCTCATATTTGCAAGGTCACCAAAATTGACGGCAAGGAAATTGGGGAACCGGTTATGGCCTACGGTTCTTCCTTGTGTGAAGCCAAAATGACAATTTCGGAAATAATCTGTATTATGTCTGATTCAAGAAATAAATGGAAACCAAGTCTGCCAACATCTATGGAATGTATTCCACAATAGAACCAAATAACTATAAGGTGGGCATTCACTGGTCCGGAATAACCACAAGAAAAGATGCCCCCTTCCCGGGTCCCTCACTTTGCACCCAGACCTTCCCCCCGAGAAGTTTTGCTATTGATCTGACCAGATAGAGTCCAAGTCCTGTCCCAGGCACCGCCTTTTTATTGGCTATCTTTGACCTGTAAAACATTTTAAATATCTTTTTTAAATCCTTTTTCAATAGCCCAATCCCGTTATCCTTCACTGCTATCATCATTTTATCATCCACTCTTTCCGCCTTGATCTCAATGGGTGTCCCAAAATTGGAATACTTTACCGCATTTTCAAGGAGATTGGTTATAATCAGTGAAAATGCTATGTTCGGTAAAGTAAATTTGAGATCCGGCGGGCAATTGACCGCCACCCGCTTTTCAAGTTCAGGATCCATATAAACTGTCTGCTGCACAATCTTGCCTATTTGACTGGAAACAGCGATTGACTCCTTGGAACCCATTTCGAAAAGCCCTTTGTCAAGCCTGCCCGAAATAAGAATCCTGTTCACAAGCCTTCCAAGCCTTTCAATATCGTTTTCAACCATATAAAACAGTTTGTCCCTGACATCCTCAGCAAGGTCTTTTCTCTGAATGGTCTCAAACGACAACTGAAGACTTGCAAGAGGGGATTTTAGCTCATGAGTAACACTTGAAACAAAGTTCTTCTGCTGCCTTATGAGACCTGTTTGTTTCTGGGTGAAGACAAAGAGCATAACCGTACCAATAAATATAATGCCAAGAAGCGTACATCCTGCGGTCAGAAATACCTGGCCATAAGTAGGATCCAAGTTTATACTTCCAATATTTTTTGATATCTCCGCAATTGCCGCATCTTGATTAACATACCATATGACCCAGAGCAGCGTAACCGCCACCCACACAATCTGAAGGAGGACAAAAACAACTACTGGATGAAGCAGCCAGTTCAATAACCTGAATAAGGAACTTAAAAAAAAAGACTTGATTCTTCGAAGATTCTTTTTGATCATACCTGCAATTTCCTGCCTGCTGCCGGTTTACATTCTGTCACCACCAATCTTCCGGGCTTATTTTTGAAGAGATGACAATTATAGGCAGAAATATCCCATTTTGAATTTTTTGGCAAGCAGGTGCCGTGTACCGGGCCTATTCCATTAAACTTTTCAAAGTCTGGCCTTCTTTTCCCGTAGGCTTCTGGCTTTTAATTCCCCAGTTTTCCTTTCAGCATCTTTCAGCACAACCGAATTCAAAAGCCTGATAATTTTTTCGTACTGATTATCAGTGACATATTCAAAGGAAATGCCGGCTATATCACCAGAAATAAATACCCTTCGCGCCCTTGCTGATATCTTTAGGAAATCACCCCTTTTTAGATCCATATATTCAGCTGTCGGGATGCTCAGCAAAAGCTGGTCACCGACTTCGAAAATAAAATCGATCTCCGCCTTGATCAAAGCCCCGTGGGCGCTCATATCGATAATTCTTATAGGTATTCTGGTATCTTTTTTCAAATGATACGTCGTTGCGGATCTGCTAATTGAATATCTCCTGCTCTTTCTCGCGTTCTGAAAATCGATCCCGTTTTTTATGCGTGCATATATGACTTTATCCTTGACATTTGGATACTGTATATATTCATCAACCTCATGATACGGCAGGAGATATTTATGATACTCGGCTATGAGCCTCTTTCCATCCCTTGTTAAAAAAATTACCGGAATCGATTCATTTCTCCGCCTTTCCTTAAGTCCCCGCACAAGAGACATTACATCATCCAGCGGCCCGAATTCATCGCTGATTATAAGTATTGCTATATTTCTTCCAAACTGCCTTGCAAGCTCGTCACGATGGTGAGGCCTTGAGACTGCATAGGTTGGGTAAGAACTCTTTATGAAGTTGGCCATCCCATTCGACAATTCCCTGTTAAAACCGTCTTCTACCGCAATAATTCCGTATGTTTTACGCTTTTTTCTGGGTGCCTCGAGATAATCGGCAACATTCGAACTTTCCGCCTTGTCATCTTCTTTGTCTATGACTTCCTTCTTTTCAGTAGTTTCAGCCATATTTCTTTACTCCCGATTTGTAAGTCGCCAGGAGGCTACATGTTTGAAAAACGAAAAAGGCTCCACCCTGACACCCTTGAGCCTCGTATTATGAGCTGCATGATGAGTCAGGGTCCAAAGATATGTGTATGGAGACTCATCCGCCAAAATCGCATGAAGCTTGAGATAGATCGCTCTTCTTTTTTCAAAATCATTTGTAAAATTCGCCTCGGTAAGAAGACTGTCCACTTCAGGATTTACATACATGACAAAATTATTTCCCCAGGGTTTGGCGCTTGAGCTATGAAACAGACTTGTAATATTGCTTGAGTCATCAAAACTCCATGACGCAACGGTAATGTCATAATTATGATCCTTCAGAACTTTATCCTTCCATATAAGCCAGTCCATGAATTCAAGCTCAGTTTCAATTCCAACGGCCTTAAGATATTCCTGAAAAGCCAGTACAATCTTTTTGGTGACCTCGCTTTCCCCGGAAAGCGGGACCGCAAAAACAAATTTTACTGCCTTGCCTTTCCTGTCCCTGACGACATTTTTTTCCCTGTCATAAACAAGCCCCGTCTCCTCCAGCAGTTTTCTGGCCCTTGCCGGCTCATACTTCATTTGCTTCACGTCAAGATTGTAGGCCCATGAAGTAGGCGGGAAGGGTCCTGAGATTAACGTTCCCTGTCCACCAAAAAAAGCTCCCAGCATCTCTTCACGGTTTATGGCATAGCCTATGGCCTGCCTGACCCGTTTATCCTTCAAGAGGCCTCTTGAGGTGTTCAGAGCAAAAAATGAAAAGGAAAGCGCATCGTACGGAATTGTTGAAAGCCTCCTGTCGCTTTCTATTTCTCCAAGATCCCGGGGACTGACATATGTCATGAGATCAAGGGAATTGAACATGAGCGATTGTGCCATGATACTCTGATCCGCATAGCTCTTCATGACAATTTCCCGAATTGACGGTCTGCCCCTGAAATGGGTTTCATTGGCGGCAAGAAGAACCTCTCCGCTTTCATTTGCCTTTTTGAATATATAAGGGCCCGTTCCAATCGGCTGCCGTGCAAAATCGGCATCTCGCTTCAAACCGGGTGAAGAGCCCAGCTTATGAGATGGAAGTATTTTGAAAAGTACGGCACTCAGAGGATCTGACATTGCTCTTTTAAATTTGATCCTCACTTTATTTGGGGCCACGACATCCACCCCGGCGATGACACCGAATCTCTCGCTATTGGGAATATCACTTTCCATTGATTTTAAAAGACGAACGGTTGTAACCACGTCGTTCGGAGAGAGGCTGTTTGTAGCCTTGCCGTCCGGATCCGGATGCCACAGAACCCCGTCCCTCAGGGTAAACAGAATGCTTACTCCGGAATTTTCCACTTTCCACTCCCTTGCAAGCGAAGGAATGTAATTTCCACCTGCATCGGTCTCAACCAGACTGTCAAATATCAAATCCGACAACCTTTTTGCAGATGCTTCGTGTACTGTATACGGATCATATGCCGTCACCCTTCCGGTTTCGCCATAGACAAGTGCTGCCCTACGCGCCGCCAAAACCTGACTCGTCATCACAAGATACCGGATCCATAATACAATCCCCGCCATCTTTCTTCTAAAAACCTCTTTCCTGATACAGC
>JADFZC010000437.1 GCA_015232735.1 Oligoflexales bacterium
TCCTGGGAATAATAAACATACTCGGCGTTTCAATCACCAAATACCTGAACAATCTGATCACCGCCGCCAAGCTCCTGCCCCTGCTTTTGTTCATAGCGGCCGGCATCTTTTTTCTCACTTCCGGAAAACTGCCCCCCGCTCCCCCGGGCACCGAAGCGCGGGAGGACTATATTCCCGCCATAATCCTCGTCTTCTATGCCTACTGCGGATTCGAATCACTTGCCGTGGCAGCCGGTGAAATGGAAAATCCCAGAAGAAACGTCCCGCTTTCGCTTTTGATAACCATGGCAGTAGTCTCGTTTGTCTATATTCTCGTGCAATGGGTTTCGATAGGCGTCCTCGGCGCCGACCTCTCGGAAAATACCGCCCCCATAGCGGAGGCCGCAGGCAGGCTTGCCGGATCTTTTGGGAAATTTCTGGTTGTTGCAGGGACGCTGGTTTCCATAGGAGGAATAAATATCGCCTCTTCGTTTGTAACGCCAAGATGCGGCGTCGCGCTCAGCGAAAATGGAATTCTTCCATTGTTCATATCCAGAAAGTGCAGGTTCGGGACGCCCTACGTCGCGATCCTGATCTCCGTTATTTTCACCCTTCCTCTAATATTCACGGGGAGTTTCGTGCAGCTTGCCGCGATCAGCGCGATCTCAAGATTCGTGCAGTATATTCCAACATCTCTTTCCGTTCTGGTTTTCAGAAAACGAAACCCGAAGGAAAGCTACAGTTTCAGGATACCGTTTGGACCTGTCGTCCCCCTTGTCTCGGTGCTTGTGAGCATATGGCTTCTCGCCTTTACGGCACTGGAAGTTGATAGCAAGACAGGTGCCCGGACAGGCATCGAAAAAATGGTCTGGGGCCTTTCCGGGCTTTTGATAGGCGTGCCGATCTATTTTTTCATGAAGCGCCTAAAGAATAAAAACATATAAACCTCCCAAAAAATTCACAAGATACACCGCCTTATTATCGGAGAGAGTGTCTGGGAGGTTTCTTTTCTTACTAACAGTTACTAAGCTGAAATCTAGAATAATTTATGCAAAGTGGTTTTAAATAGTCGAGATGCTCTAACTCATAGGAATGATATGTTTTGCTATTTTTTTGGCATACTGGTGTCAGCCCCCGTTTGACCCGGCTCCAGGTTTCCACTGCCATAAAGTTGGTGTGTTATGGTGCCAGCCTGTACTCGCCTTGGGAAATTTCAATCCCCTCTGGCATGCCGTTCGGCTCTGAAAGAAACCTGTCCGCAGGATTCAGAGTGAAAATCCCGCTCTTCGTCCATTTAGCCATATTTTCCTTGAAAAACCGGCTTACCATTCTCCTCGATCTTTTTGATGATATGAAATAATCGAGTATACGCCCATCCTTGTCCAGGGCACGATAGTAATACTTCGTCTCCCCGTTGATTTTTATCTCCCTCTCTCTGACCTTCCAACATGTTTCCTCAGCAGGGACAGCGGCCAAAAAGCTGGACGGGACCACCGAGGAAAACTTCGCAACCCACTTGAATATGGTTGTATGATTTACGGAGGTTCCTCGCTCCCTGTTCAATTTCTGAAGTTCGCGATAGCTGATTTTGTAAAGATGATGCCACATGACCGTGAGAATTATTATGTCCCGCTCATAACGGTGTCCTTTGATATTAAAAAGCATATTTTCTCTCCTCAATATATATTTTTATTGAAACGATGAACCTGTTCCATTACCTCCTGCAAATATCAATCCTGTTTCGTTTCATCGCATTTTTTCGTTTTTTGTCTGTGAACTGACTTTGGTCATCTCACCGCTATAGCAATTGAATGGATGGCTTATGTTTTACATGGAAAGAAACAGAAGTGACTGGGACTGAAATATCCAGACAAATTTACAATGCCGATTTTTTTCAGGATTTATGGCAAGTTATACAATACAGCCCATTTTGAAGGAGGGAATTTTCGGGGCGTTCCATGAACAGAAGATATTAAGCCTTTTATTACCTAAGGATATAATTCCATTCCACTGTGAATCAACCAAAAGTGTACAGAACAGATCCTCTCAAACGCCGTCTTTCCTGTTTTTCCGGTGCTCAGGCGGTATCAAAAAAATCAATGCCGCGATGACAAGAAGAAAAAAGGAGTATGCGGCCAAAAACACCCAGGGCTTGAAATCATAATAAATAATTCTCTGAAGCCAGTATCCGACAAACGAATCCCTGTAATTTTCCGCCCCCCTCCGAGCCCTGAAAACATTCTCCCATACGGTTAGCGGACACTGTATTCCAAGCCAGGTCTCGACTGTGACAAACAGCATCATTACCAGGTGGAGATACCTTATTTTCCAGCTTCTTATCCATCTCCATCTGAAAAAATGGCCTGAAATGACAAGGGGGACCATAAGCACAATAAACAGAACCCACAGTACGTGGATAACAAGGAGCGTATCAGAAAGAAGCTGACCTGGCATGGCAAAACCTCTGTCAATCAGCCTTTCTCTGTTCCAAGAATCGCAAGGGCGACCTTTTCAGCGGTGATCGGCATCTGTTTGATCCTGATGCCAAGCGCATCCTCCAGTGCATTTGCGATCATGGGCGCGGCCGGAAGCATCGTGTGCTCGCCGACTCCCCTTGCCCCGAACGGCCCGTCAGGCTGTGGGACTTCAATTATTATCGGAACTATCTCGTCGGGTACATCCTTCGATGTCGGAATCTTGTAATCGGTGAAATTGGGATTCAAAATCCTTCCCTTTGAATCAAACCTTATGTCCTCGTAGAGCACAGTGGAAAGCCCCTGCAGAAGGCCGCCCGTGATCTGACCCCTTACAAGGTCGGGATTTATCGCCTTTCCCGCATCGACCGCCTCGACAACCTTGAGGACCCTCATCTTCCCCGTTTCCCGATCTATCTCAAGCCTTATCGCTGCCGCGCCGACCGTGTAGTGAACATTCGGATGGCCCCCCTGGCTTGTCTCGGGATCGCTGATGGCCGAGGAAAATTCCGGCATGTAGCTTCCTCGGGCATTTATCGGACCGCCCCTGTAGGTGCCGTCCTCCATCTGTATTCCCTCCACAACAAACTGTCTCAGTGGAAGCTCAAAATCGTCCCTTCCTGAACATTTGACCTTTTCATCCTCAAGATAGAGTTTGTCCCTCGGCATGCCCAACGCTCTTTCGACCGTCTCAAATATCTGGTCCCTTGCGTCAACGGCCGCCTTTATCACGGCATTTCCGCAGGACCATGTCACATGCGAGGCGACCGTCTGCCATTCATAGGGCGAACGGTCCGTGTCGGGATTTTCAACCCGTATCTTCTCCGGTGGCACCGTAAGGATTTCCGACGCCATCTGGGCCATGACGGTTTTGTACCCCTGTCCTATGTCCATTCC
>JADFZC010000438.1 GCA_015232735.1 Oligoflexales bacterium
GAGGGTCGGGTATCGAAACATGGAATTACCAGACGTTTTTGAGAAGCTACATTTCGGAGGCTTTTTCCCGCAATTTTTTCCAAAAAGCGACAGACTCAGTGACTTTGCTTCGTCTGCAAAAGCCCATGGAGCGTTTTCTTTGCCAGCAAATCAGCCGAGACAAGTCCGAGTACCTCCCTGCCGTCAAAGACGATTATCGCCGATATTTTAAAGCTCTCAAGTTTTCTCACACAGCCAAGGATGCTCTCATCTGGGCCGACAGTGACAACCTCTCTTGTCATGATTGATTCGACCTTTTTGTCCTTTTCAAGCCCCATCGCGACATAGCGGGTGATATCCTTGTCCGTTATGACGCCTTCAAGTCCGCGCTTTTCAGATACTACCGGAATGATGTCATGCGGACTTGCCAGAAGAACCTTGGCGGCATTCACAACAAGTTCATCGGGGGAAATCTTTTCAACAGGCTCCATAATGTGCCTTGCCGTCCTCTCCTTTTCCTGATCTGAAATACGGCCGATGCTTATCTGCTGTGCCGCGTCCCAGGGAAGGCGCATGGAATCCTGAGCCAGGAGCGCGACAAATTCCCGCATGTTTGTCTCCATGACATCCTCAAGTTTCTTCTCAGCCGAAATGCGCCTCAGTTCCGAGAGTTTTTGAAACTCCTCGCTGTTTTTCTTAAGCCAGAGTTCGACCTGCTCCCTGCTGCCGATAATGCTGTCGGGGAACCTCAAATGTGTCGGAGTCGGAATCAGAAGTTCATGCGCCGCATAGAGAACTCCACCTGAGTTGACGAGATAATCAGGCACTATCAGGATGCCTTTCTCACGATAGACAAGCCTCTCAAGCCTGTTCCTCTCCAGTTTCTTTTCAGGATCCGGCGAATAGGTGTTTGCACCCTCCACGATGACGCGCCATGATCCCATCCTGTCAGTGGTCATGGATGGATTTGACGAATTATCGAGTCCCAGATAATTCGGTATGGGCGCCGCTGGAATCATGCAAAACGCATCCTCCCGCAAAAGCTCATTGCAGTTCGAGGAAAAAGAGTAGTTGCCCTCCCAGAAATTCTGATCTGTCATCTGTTTAATAAAAGATCTTACCACTGAATTGTCCACAAGCTTCCTGTCGCGCCACATCCCGAAAAGGGTGTCTATTGGCAAACCGCCCGGAGCGTACAGGGAACCGCCCTGGTCCGAAATACCGATAAGTGCCGGCTGGCGATCCTGCGGAAAAAGCTCTCTGATCAGTCTTGCCGTATGAGCGCCTACGGCGCCAAAGCCTTGCACGATCACCGAGATGTCCCTGCCGGAAGGCAGTACAAGATTTCGAAACTGGGGAATCACCTTCAGTTTGTCCATATGTTTCAGGATTGCCCTGAGTCCAAGCACGACCCCCCTTGCCGCCGCACCAAGTTCATCTATCCGGTTTCCGCCCATGTCCATCGGCTTTGAGAGGACGCTGTCGAGTCCGTTCTCAATTGCTATGGTTTTCATGTCCTCGTCGCGGGTTCCGACGTCGGGTCCGGGATTGTAGATATCCTTGTAACGTCCAAGCAGACGCCCAAATCCCTGAATTACCCTTTGTCTGTCCTCAAAGCTCAACTTTTCGCCATCGACGCAGATACCGGACTTTCCTCCGCCATAGGGCAGCTGGGCCGCCGCATTTTTCAACGTCATGCCCCTTGCCAGGTTATGGATGGTACTGGGCTTGACGGTCGGCAGCATCCTGATTCCACCCATTGACGGAGTTCCCATGGCCATGTTGTCGACCACAAGGTAGCCGCCTATTTCGAGTTTCGGATCACCTTCGTCCCACATCGCCACAACAAGCCTTGGTCCAAGAAGATCAACCTTGATTTCAAGTTCATTGAGCAGTCCCACATCGAGATTTGTCAACTCGATATACCTCTTTGTCCCATCCCTTATAAGGCGTTTTTCCCAGACAGGGTCCCTCATCCTTTCAAACAGGTAGTTTTTCATTTTTTGCGGAATCATTTTTTTTTCTCTCTTCTTTGCTTGCAGATTCAAAAAAATTTAAACTGTCATAGACGCAGCATCCATACCGTGCCGGTTTCACAGCGTTCCTCTGTGGAGATTCGGAGCTGCGACGAACGGAATTCCATTTTTCGTCAATTCCCTGGCGCTTCGATTCACCGCATCGTGCTTGTCCAGATAATTCTGTTCCATATCGGCCATGATACCTGCCTTGAGAACATCCTCCTTCGCCATGAAATAGTCAAGTATGTCTGACGGATGTTTTCTGCCCTTTTCAACTTCCGTGATTCCGCCTTCGTGCTTGGCCGCAATATTCTTAACTTTAGGCGCTATTTCCACAAGCTCTTCCAGCCGGTCATATGGCTGCCTTACAATGCTCTTATAAGTTTCAGTGATGTGATGCTCAAATCGAACAACGTCATCCAGGGTAAGCTCATGGCGTATCCTTGAACACAGCTCAATGCTCTTATTGTTTATTGAATTTGAAAAATTAAATCCTGCCAGCGGGGTCGTGCCATCCGCACGGCTGAACATCTTGGCGGTCAAAAGGGTCCAGAGTACCGAATATGGGTTGTCATTGCCCATGAAGACCGATATCTTGAATTCAATGTCTACCCCCAGATTGTGCAGCATATATCCAAGAAGTATTGTCCCGGGATTAAGGTTCAAAACCTGCCTTACGCCATATTTTGTATAATAATAGAGATATTCATCGATCCATTTCAGGGCATAATCGTTGGGCTGTCCCACTCCGCCGAAATACCCGGTTATCGTCTCCGGTCCGCCCAGATGCACATTGGATCCGTCAGCACCTTTTGTATCAAGGGTTTCAACCCATGATGCCCCTATGATCTCCATCGCTGCCGAGATCGCGATGAGATCTCCCTGATCGTGCTCGGACTCCTTCATCCGTCTTACCCTGATGTATCGGCCCGGCATTATCTCCTGATTCCTGATAGCCTTCTTAGCCTGCGTGACAAACCAGGGAAAATACTGCAGTGCGCTTATCTCGAGAATAACGGAATATTCCTTGTTGAACCGCGTGACGTCATAGCTGCCCTTCAGGATATTCTGTCTGTATGCATCGATGGAGATAAAGGCGCCCTTGTTCTTTTGGTCTATCAGCCACTCAATATCCTTCAGGTATGGAGAGTTTAATTCCTTGAGTCTGGCCATTTTTGTCTCGAGCCTGGCGGCTGTCGCGGCTTTTTGATTTATTTCCTCCGGGGTGCCGTATTTTTCCACAACCTTGAAAAAATTATCTATGACAGGGTTGTCCCGCGAACTCAGCAAACTGCTTATCTGCCTCAGGCCATTTTCATTGAATGCAAGCTTTCCACTCATTAACAAA
>JADFZC010000439.1 GCA_015232735.1 Oligoflexales bacterium
CTAGCCGAAAAGGTCTGAATCAAGGCGCCAGCAGGAGGACGACCTACGTTTACATTCCGGTAAATGAGGATCGTCAGCTAGGGTTCAGCTTTTCAAAAATGAGATCCTCAATGACAAGAGCATCGAGTCCAGCGTTCATAAAGACAGTAACAGCATCCTCAACAGAGTGAATTATCGGTTTTCCCATTACGTTGAAACTTGTATTCAATAACAGGGGAATGCCGGTTATCCTGTAAAAGGCATATATCAAATCGTAATACCGTTCATTCCATTCCTTTCTGACTGTCTGCAAACGCCCTGTCCCATCGACATGAACAACACCTGGAACCCTGCTTTTTACCTCATCCCTAAATTTGAGGGTTCGCTCCATATAATAGCTCTCTTGATAGTGCTCAAAATATTCGTCTCCGAATTCATGGAGAATCGACGGTGCAAAAGGTCTGAATTCCTCGCGAAATTTCACATGGACGTTAAGCTTCTCCCTGATATCTGTGCTTCTTGGATCAGCGAGGATCGATCTGTTTCCAAGCGCCCTTGGACCGAACTCAGCCCGTCCCTGCGCCCATCCTATGATCTTTCCCCTGCCAAGCAGAGCCGCGGCATATTCATGGATGCTCTGGCCTTTAAGATCAGCAGTTTTATATGGGCCGTATTTTATGAATTTATCAAGAGAGTCCCTTGCGAGAGTTTCACCAAGGTATGGCGAAAAAAATGATTTTCCTGGCCTAAAATCCGGATAATCCTGTTTATATCCAAGAAGAGCGGCTCCTATGGCATTACCGTCATCGGCCGGAGCCGGTGGAATAAATAGATTTTTGAATCCGGTGCGATCGAGAATCTGTCCGTTCATGGAAGAGTTAAGAGCGCATCCCCCGCAAAAAATGAGATTTTCAGAAATTTTTTTACTGCAGACGTTATTCATGACCGATATGGCTAGTTCGCAGAAATAGTATTGCGCCGTAAAGGCAAAATTCGCATAGTCCATTGCAGGCTGCCCTTTTTTCCTTCCGATGGCTGCTATCTGCCTTTGTATGGAGAGGCACTCCTTTCCTCTTACAACATGCCCATCTTTTATGAAGAGCATTTTTTTCAGTATGGTGTAGATCTTCTCATCAAATTTTCCGTAGGAGGCAAGCCCCATGACCTTCCATTCTTCTCCCTTTATGGAACTGAAGCCCAGGGCATTGCAGATGAATTCATAATAGAGTCCCAGACTGTAGTGACCCAATGGAATCCGAAAATTCAAAGGGGTTAGATTTCCATTTTTATAGTGGTAAAAAGCCATGGAAATAAATCGTTCTCCGCTACCGTCAAAAACAAGGCAGACAGCTTCTTCAAACGGACTAGCGTAGGCCGCAAAAGTTGCGTGGGTCAGATGGTGATCGTGATAGCGGCGTTCCCATTTCACACCAGGATTGTTTGATTTGGCCTGCCACCCTGTGATAAGCCCCCCCATGTCAAGATTTTTACTCAATATGGCAATCGAGGATTCGGCATATTCCGACCATTGAAAGGGAAGATCCTTGGGAACTAATTTTTTTATGATGTAGCCGCCGATGAGCCGATCCAGAAATCCAGGTTTTTTCCATGTCATGTTAATGACGACGTCAGCGCCTTTTTCCATATATTTTTCAAGAAGCGGCGCCATGCGGATGAGGTCTTCTGTAGGCGCGTTATAAGCCCTCTTGTTTTGCAGGTAGCGCTCCGTCGCCTCTGCAAAGACAACCTTGCCTTTCGAATTTACGATGGCAAGAGCCGGATCGTGGGAAGTGACAGCAAGACCGATATAGTTTTTTGTCATGATGGATTCCTCTTGAGATCATTGCACGGTGTTTCTATATATTTTGCCACTTTTTGATGATTTATTAATATCAAAAATATCCTTTGATTTCGAAAACTGAGCTTTTCAACAAAATTACTACTTATATCACTAATACTGTATAATTACAGCAGGTTATTTAACCTTAAATTTTACAATAGGTCATTCTGGGCAAAGATTTATCTTTAAATACTTTCACACGTTCGAATTTTTGATAGTTTGCGCCAGGCTATTGATGTTCCCGGACGGAATCCGAGTCCGTTTACAGCATAACCCAGTGCCACCAAGTTCAAATCTTAATTTATTAAAAAAAATTGATTATAATAGATAGACATAGATTTCACCAAACAGGAAAGAATATGAGTATCGACATCAAGGCGTCTGTCCGCAATTTTATTTCCTTGTCACTGATATTTGCCGGAGCGGGAACTTTATCCTGGCAAAGAGGATGGATATTTGTGACCCTCTCTGTCTTTTATATCCTGTTCAACTATTTTCTCCTTTTGAAACGTAATCCGGATCTCATAAAACATCGGAGAAATCCTGAAACCTTCAACTCCAGAAAATTTGACAGGGTGATACTTCCTATCTATATTTTCAATCAGTTTGCCATCTTCCATTTTGCAGCAGGTCTCTCGTATCGTTATGGCGCCATCGACATTCCTGAAAATTATATCGCTTTTGGAATAGTTATTTATCTTACGGGGATGATACCGATCTCATGGTCCATGGCAGCGAACCGTTTTCTCGAAGTGACCGTCCGAATCCAATACGATAAAAACCATGAAGTTGTTTCATCCGGGCCATATGGTTTCATCCGGCATCCCATGTACCTCGGGCTCATCATTTTATGCCTTGCTGATCCTTTTATCTTAGGCTCAAGTTATCTCTTTATCCTCTCCTTGATCAGCTGCCTGCTTCTCGTGCTCCGCACATATCTTGAAGATAAGACACTTCTGGCAGAGCTTAAAGGTTATGACGATTATGCTTCCAAAGTAAGATATCGGCTTCTACCATTCATTTTTTAAAAGAGAGATAATCATGGTGTTGGAGGATTTCAAATTGCATTTTTTCAGCGGGCAGATCGAAATGATATATCTTGCCGAATATCCCGACAGAATCCTTCTTCTTGATGGGGGATGCTGCGGCGATCTTGATAAAATCACTAAATTTGTCGCAGGCAAACTGAACCGTTCCATCAGCGACATCAAACTCTCGCTTGTCTCCCATCCTCACCCTGATCATGTAGGAGTAGCGCAGCTTTTAAGGGAAAGGTTCGGTATTCCAATTGCTGCTCATGAGACAATCGACACATGGTATCAGGGTCTCGGCGGATATTTCCAGCATATTGTCGATATGTTCCATGGAGAGGCGCTTTCTCTCAAATTTGACAGGGAGATTATGTCAATAAAATCAAAGAGGGTTATCTCTCCTGATTTTCCCCTTAAGGACGGCGACAAAGTCCCGGGGTTTCCGGACTGGAACGTACTGCACTGTCCGGGGCATACTGCCCATGACCTTGTCT
>JADFZC010000440.1 GCA_015232735.1 Oligoflexales bacterium
TTGATATTTTGTTGGGTACCAGTCGAATTTACGAAGTTCAAAATAGCTTTTCATTTGCTCCTTTGACATATCTGTAACGGCAACGCCGGCAAGGTCTCCAACAACACTCTTTGTCTTGAAGTGTTGCGGGTCATAAAAGGCTTCCAGAAAAATGACGTCAGGTTTAGTGAGTTCATTTTTAATGAGCCAATTCGTGGCCAGATCATAATTTGGATTGTCATGTACATCTCCCAAAAAAGCGATGGTGCCTGTTGTTTTCCCTGAGGTGCTTGTTTCAATGGAAGATTGACCGTAAAGATTGTCTAGGCTTACTTCCGTTGGATTAGCTTTCAGATTTGAGTACACTTTTTTATTGCAGCCTGTAATAAGGGCTAATGTCAGCAATATTCCGGCGGATGATTTTATTCTATGCATTGGGATATCTCCTTTTTGGTGGAAAAATCTTGTTTTTAGGCAGTGTCGATTTTATTGCCATGGGCAGTTCGTTGTAATAATTGAATTTGCCTTCCGCAGTAATCGTCAGTTTGAAGGCATTCTTTTGACTTTCATCCAAAATTTCAGGCTTTGTATTTTCCGCATGCAGTTGTGACAAGGAATTTTTACAGAAACATGAGGATAGTGTAATCGCAAAAATCAGAGAAACTGCATATCTTGGTCTTATAACCATGTATGTCCTTTTATATTTGTCATTATTGAAAACGATTAAGGCGACGACAAAAAAAGAGTAACAGATTCCATAACCAATATCTTCGTACCAAAAATGAAACCAGATATGCAATTTATGTGCCTGTGCGTTTTAAAGAGGTTCTGTTGATGAGATGTGGTTTATGCATATCATCTTCTCATAGCAATCGAGAGACAGTTGTTGGCTATTGTTTGTTCTCAACAGATTGATCGGGGGCGCAAAAAATTATATCTGCGCCCGCAGTACCAAAGATAAAGCGATCATGCGGCATGTTTTCTGGAAGGTTCTTTCGCTGTCCTTTTGGGTTCGATTTTTCCGACAACCCTTGAGCTTTCTTTTTTCATATGCGCCGTGCAGATTTCGAGCCAGCCGTGGGAACATGCCGCCTTGTAACTTGAGGGAAAGCCCTTTTCCCACTCTTCAACGCTGGAGAAACGGTGGGCCGCCTTCAGGCATCTTTTTTCCGTCCACGGGGTCTTCTTCTCCTGCTTGTGCTCAGCCACGACTTTTTTCTTCTTGTTGTCTTTCTTCTCATGGACAGGTTCGCTTTTGTGCTGTTCTTTATTCGGTTCCTTATTGTGTTCCTTGTGATGCTCATGTTCCGTATTGTGGTGTTCCTTGTGAAGGTCATGCTCTTTGTGATGTTCCTTGCTATGTTCTTTGTTCTCTGACATAAACCCACTCCCCATAAAGGCTATTGGTTAAATTTCAAGGTGCCAGGTAATTCCTTCTCACCCGCGCAGTAACGACCCGAACCATAACAGGTATCGTCAATACCCGGATGGAATTTAGCAAAATATTAAAAAAATATGAAAAAGGCATTAAAAACAAAAAGATAAACCCGGCCCTGAAGGACGAGGTTTCCTTGAACTTGATGAATGTTTGCCGCCTGTCTGGCGGAGAGTATTTCCGGCATGGGGGCAAAATCCGGATTCCATTATCGGCCTTGATCGAGACCGACGCGGCAAACAGGCATATTGACAGGTTTTCCTCGAATCGCATAGAGAGATTTTGCGCACTCAACTTTCGGCCTGCCATCAAGGGATATTAAAACGTATGAGATATATCGACATAGAGCACTGGAATCGAAGGGAACATTTTAAAAGATTTTATAACATGGATTTTCCCCACTACAATATATGTTCCAACGTAAAGATAGGAAAATTTTACAGATACCTTAAAGACAACGATCTTTCGTTCACAGTATCCATGGTATTTCTTGCATCCATGGCGGCCAATGGTATCGAGGAATTCAGATCCAGGATTCGAGACGGCAGGGTGGTTGTCCATGAATCGGTGGATCCGTCCTTCACCGTTCTTACAGATGATCAGACTTTCACGTTCTGCACGCTGCCTTACAATTCGAGCTTTTTGGAATTTCATGAAGCCGGAAGGACGCGGATCGAATTCTTCAAAACAAATCCAAATGTTGAGGATGAGCCGGGAAGGGATGATTTCCTGTTTATGACGGGACTGCCCTGGATTTCCTTCACTGGAAATACCCATCCGATACATTTCAGGCGGGATGATTCAATACCCAGGATTGCGTGGGGAAAGATGATCGAGGAATATGGCGATTTGAAACTGCCTTTTTCCGTTCAGGTGAACCATGCCCTTATCGATGGGTTTCATCTCGGGAAATATTTTGAAAAAGTGCAGGAAATCCTGGATAGTCCTTCCGATTTTCTGCCCTTGGCATGATTTGAAGAGCAGTCATGCCGCCCTGACTTCGTTTTCCCCCATTTCCAAAAGATTGAAAAGCAGCACCTCATCTTCAAACCCCTCGAATTTGTGCCGCCCCCGCGATTCCCATTTGCCCTTTGGCAGAAAGTCTCTGGCTCTTCCCGAAATCAGTATTTCACCCGCACTGGCGACAGCCTCAATATTTTTCGTGATTATGACGGCGTTTCCGATCGCGGTATAATCGGATCGCAGGGGACTTCCAAAATTTCCCACGATCGCCTCACCGCTGTGAATTGCGATTTTAAACTCAAAATGATGATCATACTGCTTTTTCCATTTCTCCCGCATCCCTGAAAGTGCACTCTTCATGTCAAATGCGCACAGGACCGCCAGCCTGGACTGCAGCTCGGGCTGATCTGGCGGGAATGCGCCAAATATTATTCTGACAGTGCCGTCCTCGAAACGGTCCACGACACCGTTATGCCTGAAGGCTATGGCGGACATCTCGGAGAAATATTCATCTAGAATGGACGAAGTGTAGTTGGGGCCCAGAGCGGCGAGTGTTTTTCTGAAATCGCAGATTGAGAGAATAAGCAGCGTTATCATGGTATTTTTGGCTTTGGTATCAAAAACGGCCTTGCCTTCGATAATATCCCTGACAAGCTGCGGAGGCAGGAACCTTCTGAGAACCCTGTCCGACAAATCCCGATTCAGCTGGGCGATGTGTTTTTCGCCTTTTTTGAGATTTATCAGGTTGTTTGCAAGGCTTATAAGCTCGTTTTGATCGAAGGGCTTGCCCAGGTATCCGTCGGCTCCGAAACCGATTGCCTCTCTCCTGTTGTCTTCGCCTCCCTTTGCCGTAAGCATTATTATTGGAATTGATGAAAGCTGAGGATCATTTTTAATTATCCTTGTCAATTCAACTCCGGACATTTCCGGCATCATCCAGTCGGTGATTATTAGATCCG
>JADFZC010000028.1 GCA_015232735.1 Oligoflexales bacterium
CTGAGAAGCTTGGAATAGTTTTGTTATTTGTTTTGTTCTGAATATTCCAAATTATGACTATTTGTGACAGGTGGCAGCTGTTTGGAGGATTTTCCTCTTTTTACTCTTGTTTCCGCCGCCAAAGTGTTACCTTTAGATAACGTATCGGAAGCAGCTAACAGATTCTGATTTGATATATTAGCGGAAAATATGTAAATAATTGCCACATATTTTTTTAAATTTTTTTTAAACATTTTTAGATGCTCCGACACCTCACAGAAAGAAGAACCAAAAAACGATCTTCAGTTTAGTTTTTCAAGGAATTATAATATTACTGATTTTATTATATTACAAAATGAGGTATTTTTGGATGAAAACAAATATAACAATCATTGGTGTTGGCAATATGGGCAGATCCTTGGCCAGGGGGCTTTTGGGATCTCAGCTTTCATCGAGCATAAGTCTAAGTTTATATGACAAAAATATTACACAACTTTCCAATTTCAGGGAAAACGACGATGTGAGGTTTGTTGAAAATCTTGAAAAGGAGCTACATGGAGAGGGTGTTGTAGTTTTGTGTGTAAAACCCCAGGATCTTTCTCTTATATCGGACGAGCTTAAGGGATGCTTATCCAGGGATTCTTTAATAATATCTATTTTGGCCGGTGTCAGAACACAAGATATTGCAGAGATGCTTGGTCATGAAGGAGGGGTTGTAAGGGCGATGCCTAATATTGCAGCAACGGTGGGCCAAGCCGCAACAGGAATGTGCTGTAACAGCAAATGCACTGAGTCTCAGAAAAGTATTTCTCTCGACATTTTCAAAGCCGTGGGGGAGGCTTACTGGACAAAAGAATCTCTGATGGATACAGTGACCGGTCTTTCGGGGAGTGGCCCGGCTTACATATACATGGTTATAGAAGCTTTGACAGACGGTGGAGTCAAGATGGGTTTGCCAAGGGATCTGGCAAAGGATTTATCCGTGCAGACTGTCTTGGGTGCCGCTACTTTAGTGAAAAAGACGGGGATTCATCCAGCTGTCCTGAAAGACCAGGTAACAACACCGGCAGGCACTACGATTTTGGCTTTATACGAGCTTGAGGATCGAGGGCTGAGATCCATGTTTGTGAGCGCAGTGGAGGCGGCGACCCTGAGGTCCGCAGTCCTTAGCAAGAAATCTGACCAGCATTGATAAATTTGTCGTATCTTTCAAGATAGGAATTGCCTTGTGTCCTATCATTTTGTTATAACCCGGAATGGATTAATTTGTTTGTTTTTATCATCAATTAAGAGGCTGTCTGAAAATCCTGAGCCTGAAATTGAAGGGTCTCTGGAAAACTCCAGTATGTTGCTTTTGAGACTCTGTTTTTGTTTCTTTTGCCGGAATGAGAGTCGGAAAGCCATAAGGCGGTGGCGGCCAGATAGGAATAGGGACCCAAGATGATAGAAGTTAAAGGCTTAAGTAAGTATTATTCATCAAGGAAAGCAGTTGAGAATGTCAGTTTTAAGATCGAGAAGGGAGAGGTAGTCGGTCTGCTGGGTCTTAACGGTGCTGGAAAAAGTACCATTCTAAAAATATTGGGCTGTTTTCTTATGCCTACCAGCGGTTTTGCCTCGGTAGGAGGGTACTCAGTGACGTCTGATCCGGATCAAGTTCGTAAAATAATCGGATTTTTATCGGATTCCCCTCCTCTTTACAATGAGATGACTGTTGAAAAGTATTTAAGATTCGTTGCGGCATTGAAGAATGTCCCAAGATCAAAAATTTCTGATAATGTGGATCGGGTAGTCAGGAGAACAAACATTTCTGATGTTACATCCGTCATGCTTGGCGCTTTATCTCACGGGTATCGTCAGAGGGTTGGTATCGCACAGTCACTTGTTCACAATCCGGATGTTCTGATTCTGGATGAACCCATAATTGGTCTTGATCCTGTTCAGATTATTGAAATGAGAGATCTCGTACTTTCCTTGCGAGGCGATCATACAGTGATCCTTTCCAGTCATATTCTCTCTGAAATAACAAGGACATGTGACAGGATATTGGTGGTGGACCAGGGGGCGCTTGTTGCCGAGGGGAAGGAGAAGGAACTTAGTCAGAAATTTGTAAACAATATGATTATCAAAGTTCATTTCAGGAAGAATGAAGAGAGGATTATTGATGAGATAAAAAAATGTGATGGATTCATTAGCATCGATGAAAAAAATGTTTTGGATGGCGGGTTGGAACTCAAAATAGTTGCAGGCCGCGATATGAGACCTGAACTGGCAAACATCATAGTGGCATCAAAAGGCGATCTTTTGGGAATGCAAAAAACGGATGTTGAGCTTGAAAATTTATTCCTGAAACTAGTACAGAAGAATTAGGTGGAGGAAAAATGTCAAAGGTTTGGTTGATTGCCCAGAGGGAGTTAATGTCATACTTTAGTACTTGGATGGGCTATATTATTATCACCGCAGCGGTATTGATCGATGGGCTTCTGTTTAATGCCTTTGCTGTAGGCGGTGTCCCTAAATATTCAAGCGTTGTCCTTGAGGATTTTTTCTTTTTAAGCAGTGGGATGGCGATGGTTGCCGCGATTTTTCTCGCAATGAGACTTTTGGCAGAGGAAAAACAGACCGGAACTATCGTCCTGTATTTTACGTCCCCGATCAGCGAGCGTCAGATAGTGTATGGAAAATTTTTGTCTTCATTGATTTTTTTTCTTATTCTGCAAATTTTGACTTTGCACCTGCCTGCACTGATTTTTCTTGAGGGGAAAGTTTCGTATGGACATATCGCTGCCGGTTACTTTGGAACTATTCTTCTTGGAGCTTCTGTACTTGCCTTGACACTGTTTGCTTCAGTGATCTCCCCGAATCAGATGGTTGCAGGAATTCTTGGCGCTTCAATGACCGTGGTTTTGCTGGTTTTATGGATAGTTTCCGCGGTTGTGGATCAGCCTTTCAGAGACATCTTTAGCTATCTCGCGTTACACAATAAGCATTTTCTGCCCTTTTCAAGAGGAATGGTACATATTCGGGATATTGTTTTTTACATTAGTGTAATTTTGTTCTTTCTGGAATGTTCTGTCCGTGCACTTGAAGGAAGGAGGTTGAGAGGATGATTTGGTCAGCCCTTCTTTGGCTACGTTGGGTACTCTTTATATTTGGAGTGTCTTTGTTTTTTATTATGGAAAGGTATTTTTCCAGCTTTTCTTATTTCATTACGTTCAGGGTTATTTCTCTTGCAATAGTTGCAGGTGCTGCAATTATTCCGCTGGCACTTTCGTTTAATGCAAAAAAGAAGTCGCTTGATGGTGAGGCAAAAAGTTGGAAGCTGGTGTTTTTGTGGCAAAGTGTGACATTGTTGGGATTACTCGCCTACCTTGTATATATCAAGGTATTAGGTGATCATGTCTACCCGGAGGATTTTAAGGGAAAGGTGCTTTTGGCAGTATGGGTTTCTTTGGTCTTGATTGGTTTTTTTATGGGAGTGGGAATTGAGTTGTCTCATTATTCCGGTGGCCAGGGGATTTACGCGGAACCCAGAAGACTGTTATATTCAGGGCAATCATGGACTTTGATTGGAATGTTTTTAGGATCTCTTATATGCCTGAACTATGCGGCAACTGAGAGAGACAAGATTTTTGACTGGAGTTATTTTAAGACAACAAAGCCAAGCGATGCGTCGATGAAGATGGTTGGATCTCTTGACAAGGATTTGGAAATAGCTCTTTTTTTCCCGGCCACCAATGAAATAAAGCCCTATGTTTCAGAGTATTTCACCTTTTTGTCAAAGGGAGGAAACAAAATCAAACTGTCTTTCTTTGATAAAGAGCTGAACCCTGTTGAAGCGGAAAAATTCAAGGTTTCTTCAAATGGAATGGTTGTTTTAAGTTATGACAACAATAAAAAGTATTTGAGGATAGGTGATGAACTGAAACAGGCAAGAGATACACTCAAGAAACTCGACGGTACCTTTCAAAAGGAGTTTTTGTCTCTAACCTCAAAAAGAAAGGTTGCCTATTTTACTCGGGGGCATGAAGAAATGAAGTGGACGTCTGGTGAAGACATGATGAGATCGATTCGCGGAGTCGAGATGATTTTGTCCAGCCAGAATATAACCTTAAAGACTTTTGCCGGTCCTGAGGGGGCTCTTGTAAAGGTACCCGGGGATGCGAATATGGTTGTCATAGCCGGACCTCTCAAGCCCTTTTTAAAGGAAGAAGTAGCTGTTTTAAAGGATTATTTGGAGCTTGGGGGAAATATCCTGATTTGTTTTTCAAATGAGTTTAACGAGAGCGGGGAGGCCATTAAGGTTACAGGTCCAGGCGAAGAAGATCCTCTTATGGGATTTGTCAAAGAATATGGATTGATTTTTAAGAAAACACTTTTGGCCAACGATCAGAGTTATGTTGTGGCGACCAGGACAAATGTGGATAAATTATTTTTATATACCAATATTTTCGGATCTCACGAATCGGTTTCCGGCATGTCCAAGTATGATGATAAAATCCAGATATTCACTTATCAGGGATCGTATTTTGAAAGAGATGAAACAAAAAACAGAGCTGATATAAGAATCTATGAGACAATCAAGTCGTTGAGTTCGACGTTTAATGATGTGAACAAAAATTATACTTTCGACGGTGGCCCAGAAGCAAGGAAATCCCATACTCTCGCAGCAGCAGTTGAAGTGACAGGAAAAGAGAAGGATAAAAAGGGAAAATTGCTGGTAATGGCAAATGCGGCGGCGATTTCCGATTTCCTGCTAAGAAACGTGGGCAATCAGCTTTTGGTTCTGGATTCAATCAGATGGTTTACTGGCAGTAATGAAGTAAAAGGGTTACAGACAACAGAAGAGGATGTCAAGATACAGCATACTCGGGCGAAGGATATTTATGTTTTTTATGGGACAATTTTTGCTGTACCATTTCTTGTCCTGTTAACAGGTTTCTTATACATAAGACGTAATAGATTGAAAAGGGTAGGCGGTGATGCATAGGAATTTTATTTTTTACGGGATGTTATTAGCGGTTTCTCTCGGATTGGCTTATTATGCCTCTCTACCGCTGGATAAGGATTCAGAAGTTAATAAGGCATGGACATCTATTGAGAAGGAGACTATTCAGAAGATAGCTTTAAATACAAAGACGCAAAATATATCAGTTCGTTCAAACGCAGATGGTAAAGGCTTTTGGATCGACCAGGTGACAAGAATTGAAAAAGCTGACAAAAAGGAAGCTGACAAAAAGGAAGCTGACAAAAAGGAAGCTGACAAAAAGGAAGCTGAAGAAATAAAAATCGGTTTTAAGGCAAATGAGAATATTAAAGAGCTTTTTGACTTTCTTAATCCATTAAGAGTAGTAAGGGTTTTAGGTGATATTGATTCGTTAAACAAGAATGATTTTGGACTGAATGATAGCAAGAGGATGTTCAGTGTTTTCCAAAAGGATGGAAAGGAGACGAATTTTACAATCGGAAGTCCCAGTTATGGCAGCAGAAATGTTTATATTGTCGATAATCAAAGAAAGAAAGTGCTGCTTGTCGATGGCTCCATCTTTGAAAAGCTTGAACAGTCTGAATCCATGTACTTTGAAAGAAGACTTTTTGATTTTGAAATGAAAGATATTGTGAAGGTTGAAGTTACTTTCAATGAAAAACCGTCAACATGGATACATACTGATCGTGATGAGAAAGGTGCTCTTGTCTGGAAGAATGAAAAGGATAAGACAAAGGTTGTTTCGTCTTTTCAGAACTGGCTGGATAAAATTCAAAAGTTTTTTGTTGTAAAATATGCTGATGAACCCTCCTCCAAGGAATTGGAAAACGTCAAGCCTTTTTTGGAAGTTGCTTTTTATACTTCATCAGGTGGAAAAGTTGAATCCTTGGTTTTTAAAAAACTTCAACCGGTCAGCGGGTCTTCTTTGAAAGATGACAAGACAGTTGAAAAAGAGA
Organism: Oligoflexales bacterium; assembly: GCA_015232735.1. Next base: position 5,920 of record JADFZC010000028.1, read on the forward strand.
AGACGAGCTATTGGATAAGATCAGGGTTTAATGGATCTTATGGGCAAGTGAATTCAGGTAGAGGTGAAGCCTTTGAAAAAGATCTGCCTGAGTTTTTTAAAGATAAATAGGATAAATTTAGTTATTGCCAATTATTGATAAGTTAATTGATTAATTGTTAGAATATTGATATTAATAATAATCAATAATAGGGATAGTTTTTTATTTGTCAGACTATTTGTTTTTTGTCGGTTGTCGCAGTATTTGTAAAAAAAACAAACATGTGTTAAGATAATAAATACTAGACCCACCATAGTTATATATGTTCAAAGTTTTATGGTTAATCTAATCAAGGTTGATCATACTGGTTGTGGTAGTGATTTTTTTGGACTTGTTTGTTCGGAGGGGACTATATGGGCTTAAGAATTGCGACGAATGTCTCGTCGCTGACTGCTCAAAGGCACCTGAGAAATACAAGAGCTTTGTTGGATCGTTCTCTTGAGCGACTGGCAAGTGGATACAGGATTAATAAAGCTGGCGATGATGCTGCTGGTTTGGCTATTTCTGAGAAGCTAAGAGCGAAAACAAGGGGATTGATTCAGGCACAGAGAAACGCTTCTGACGGCATTTCCCTTATTCAGGTTGCAGAAGGCGGGTTGGATGAGGTGCAGAATATTCTTGTCCGTCTTAGAGAACTGGGAGTACAGGCTGCCAGTGATACCATTGGCAATCAGGAAAGACGCTACTTGAATGAAGAGTTCCTATCGCTGAAGGATGAGATTGACAGAATTGCCAACGCAACAGAGTTCAATGGCACAATGCTATTGGATGGAACAGGTGGTTCGCTTGATTTTCAGATAAATACTGGAGGTATGAATCTTCTTGGTGTCGATAGAATTACTTTTGATGCTTTTAAGTCGGATGTCAAAGCGAGCAAGCTTGGTCTGGAGGAGACAGGGGTCGGAACAAAGGTGGATGCGCAGAGATCTCTAAGTCTTATTGATGCAGCGATTGAAAATGTTTCCTCAATCAGGGGGGATCTTGGTGCTATTCAAAACAGGCTTGCCAGTTCAATACGCAACCTTTCGGTGTCTGTTGAAAATCTTGCAGCGGCTAATTCAAGGATAAAAGATGTTGATATTGCTGATGAAACGTCTGAACTAACAAAGAATAACATCATAACTCAGGCAGGTACTTCAGTTTTGGCTCAGGCAAACAGTATTCCTAAAATGGCATTGACGTTACTTCAAGGACAATAGAGGCTATATCCAATCTCTAAATTGAATCGAGTCCCCAAACAAAGAGTTTATTCAAGGCTGAGTCAAGCGATGGATTATTGCTGATTTTTTTAATTAAGGCCATGGGATGCGTTTCTTTTGATGAAGCATACCCGATCAGGGGGACAAGCCACTGGGCGCTTATGTTCCCCGGGATTAGAATCATAACATCTTCAAGATTTAATCTCTTCATCATGGATTTTATGCCATACATAAGCACTTCAGGGCTTGCTGCACCCCATTCATGAATAACACCCGTCATATCGTAGCCTTTTCCGATTATACAATATCCTTGAATTTTGTCTCCTTCAGTGCATATGAATAATTCCATGGCTGGAATATTGAGCAGTTTTTTGAATTCCTGCATGCTTCTTTCAAGAAAGGCTTCAGTCTTGTAGCGAGTTTCAGCCAATTTATGGAGAGTTTTACTAGTAACAGCGGATTTACATGCTTGCTTAAAATTGAAGTTGCCAATTGATGGCAAGCCACCAAGCGAAGTAAGATTATATGTCACTCTAAATTCAGTCCCCAGGGTATCAAAACCGAGATTTCCATAAATTTTGAGGAGGTCACTCCACAAAATAATGGCTTCAATATTACTGTGCCGACAAACTTCCTCCAAATGCTCAAAGCATCTTCTCATATAACCATAGCCTCGAAAATTGGGGTTTGTAGCGACATTTCCAACAAGACCTATCTTGAAACTTGTCGAGGTATCTCTGTCATGAAGCACTCTGGGCCATAAATTTAAATGGGATACAAGTACATTGTTAACTTTGAGACAGTAGCTGTATTTTGTATTTTTTTTATCAAGAACTATAGGATACTCGCTTTCGATTGGGAAAAGCGGCTGCGGGGGACGCAGTGATTCAGACAGGAGTCTGTTTCTTTCAGTTATGTCTTCCTGACTAAGGTCGCAGTAGAATTGCATATCCAATCCTCCGTTCCAATACGGTATACTTATAGTATTCCAGATAAATAAAATGGGGTAAACCTCAGTAGGTGAGCCTGGCCTTTATTCATAACAAATTTGGTTTTGGAGAAAAGTATGGGAAATAGAGTACCTGGAATGGTGCCTGGAAAGATATCCGGGCTTTTTGATCCAAACCTGGTCGAATCTCTGGTCAAGGCAGAAGGGATTCCTGTTGAGAATGCAAAAAAAGTGCGGGAAAAATATGTGACTGAAAGAAACGAGGTACAGACTCTTCAGAAGCTTCTATCCGAACTCGATGTTGCTCTAAACGGGTTAAAATCAAAAGCGGATTTTTACAAGATGAAGGTGGAATCCTCGCATCCCGATATTATCGATGGAACTGTTACCGGTTATGCAATGCCGGGAAGCTATGAATTTGAGGTCAGAGGGCTTGCAAAAGCGGAAAAGGAACTTGCCTATGGCTTCCCTGACAAGGATAAAACACCGGTAGGCTTCGGGTATATGTTAATTGAAAGAGAGGATATGGATGATTCTTTTGAAATTGTTGTGGAGCCAGGAGCAACCCTGAAGGATGTGGCAAATCAGATAAACGATGCAGGAGCCGGTGTCAGGGCGATGATTATAAATACGAAATACAAACCTGACTCCTACAGACTTCTGGTGATAAGTGAAAAATCTGGAAATGAGGCAAGAGTGTATGTCGATGAGGATACGACCTTTCTGGAATTTAAGGAACAGGTAACTGGCAGGAATCTTGATGTGCTTTTTGAAGATGTTCCCGTGACGGATGAAGACAATAATCTGGAGGAACTTATTGATGGAGTCGTCTTTAACATTAAAAGGTCAGAGCCGGGTACAAGAGTTCAGGTAAGTATAGTGTATGACATTGACAAGACGCTTGAAGCCATAAAGAAGTTTGTTGAGAAATACAATGCGACGATTGAATTTGTTGGAAAACAGATAGCTATTGATCCCAACACGGGAAAAGCAGGGATTCTGGCTGCTGATTCTACAATAAGGGCTGTGCAAAGGGGACTTCAAAGTGCTATTGGAAATGCATTAAATTATAATGGTAAGTACAGTACTCTTGCCGAGGTAGGGATTACGACTGATCCAAAGACAGGAAAATTAAATCTTGATGAAGCTAAAGTTCGGGGATGTCTGGCCGATAGCTATGACAGTGTAGCGTCTCTCTTTATAAGATCTGATAAAACTATGGGGTTTGCTGAAACCATGGCTGAGCGCCTCAAGGAATTAAGGGATAACCAGTTTGGTGCGGTAAAAGGGCGGCTGAGGGAAATGGACAGCAAAATAAAAAATCAGGATCAAATTATTGAGAGAAAAGAGAGGGATTTGGAAAAACGGGAAGATGCTATCAGAAGAAGGTTTATAAATCTGGAATCCCAGCTTTCAAGTTTGAAGAGTCAAGGTGATTTTTTATCATCCAAGCTGGGAGGATCTGGAGGAGCTGGCGGCTAGGATGCATCAGCAGAGCAGGAAAGGATTTCCGAATGAACAACCCATATAGTAAATATCAGAAAACACAGGTAACAACTGCTAGTCAGGGTAAAATCCTTTTAATGCTGTATGAAGGGGCTATAAAGTTTACAAAACAGGCTTCAGCTGCGATGAAGGATAAGAAGATCGCAGATAAAGGCAAATACATAAGTAAAGCAACAGCCATCTTATCCGAACTTATGGCTACCCTGGATTTTAAAAAGGGCGGAACTCTTGCTGAAGACTTGGAAAATTTATACATTTTTATGATTGATAAACTTATAGAAGGAAATATCAATAACGATCCTGCTTGTCTGGATGTGGTGGAAAATCTTTTGAAAACCCTTTATACGGCATGGAAAGATGTAATAGAATATCCGAGACCGGATGGCGTGCCATCGGAGAGATTACAACCGGAGCAGTATAAGAAATGGCTTGAAGCCAATGCATCGTCCCAAAATGCTCAAATTGCTGAAAAAGAGGTTGAACCGGATCAGAACAGGTCCAAATTGAAGTTGATGGCCTGATTGTGTTTCATTAGCGGAATCAGTTGTACAGGGTGAAAATTTTTCTTATACAGCCTGAAAGAATTACCTATCCAATCTATGATTTTTCTCAACAATCCCCGATGTGAAAAACAGAATGGTAAATTAAAGTAAATGGCACCTTGCTATTTATTTCACGGATAAAAAGAATTTCGGAGGAAAATTATGGGAATTACACAGGCTCTTTATACTGGTGTCACCGGTTTGAATGTCATGAGTGACAGTATGTCTGTTGTAGCAAATAACATAGCCAACGCGAATGCGAAAGGCTTTAAGTACGACAGACCTGAGTTTGATGATCTGGTATCCCAGGATTTGTCGAGTTCCAGTGGAAATTCACAGCTAGGAAGGGGGGCAAGGCTCTCAAATGTGCGAACGATTCATACACAAGGGGGACTTGCTGTTACAGACAGGCTGACTGATTTGGCCATTCAGGGAAATGGCTTTTTTATAATTAATAATCCTTTGGGGGAGAAACAGGAGTCCGGGGGATATTTTTATACCCGGGTCGGATCTTTTATGTTTGACAAGGACGGATATCTTTCAGACGCGGCAGGTGGGAGGCTACAGGGTTATATTGCGGATCAAAATGAGAGAATCGGGACCAGGCTTGAAAGCGTGAAGGTAGCGACGAATAATCTTGCTCCCAAGGCGACGTCAAAAGTCATGATGAATTTGAATTTGGATACCAGAATTGAGGTAAATAAAGAAAAATTTGATATCGAAAAACCACAGGATACTTCGGATTATGTCAATACGGTCAATGTTTTTGACAGCCATGGAAACAAGCATGCAATGACGACATATTTCAAGCGGATTGAGGATGATGAGGGCATTTCCTGGGAGTGGCATGGGACGGTGGATGCTTCTGAAGTAACTGATGCGAAGAAGGGTGCCAAGATAAAAGAGATAGCATCCGGCAAGGTCAGATTTACAACTGCGGGACTTCTTCTTGAGAATGAGCTTTATGAGTCTAACGCCAATTTTACCAAGGGAGCAAATCCTGAACAGAAAATTGAAATTGACTTTGGAAGGAACGTCGGAAAGGACAAGGGTAACGGGGTTGGCTCGGCTACATCTGTAGCGGCAGATTCAACAACGATTTTCCACAGTCAGAATGGATATGAATCAGGAAACATAAAATCCATTGGAATTGATATGGATGGGAAGATCAAAGGTTATTATACAAATGGAGTACAAAAAATTTTGGCTTCTCTCGCCCTCGCCAGTTTTGAAAACCAGGACGGTCTTATGAAGGCCGGGCGAAATCAGTTTTTTGCCACCAATTCTTCCGGAGCAGCGAGGGTTGGCAGACCTCAAACCGGAGTCAGAGGAGCGATTTACTCCTCTACTCTAGAGGAATCAAATGTTGATCTTGCAGGTCAGTTTGTCAATATGATCATGACGCAAAGAGGATTTCAGGCAAATTCCAGATCGATTACTACAACGGACAGCATGATTGAGGAAGTGGTCAATATGAAGAGATAACATTTGCCTGATTGATAGTCTTGTCTTCAAGCAGCTGAGGACAGTTATTACAGGATGTAATTTCATAAGAGATGGATTCTCTGATTCTGTTTATGAATTTTTCCAGCGTTTCTCCTTCCTTTTGCTTTGTAGGTGGAAGAATTTTCAAATGTACAGATGCTTTTGTTGGGATTATTGAATTTTTTTTCATCAGGTTTCTGCTTCCGATTATTGCTACAGGAATAATCGGAACGTCTGTCCCGATTGCTAACCTGAAAGCGCCAGATTTAAAATTTCCGACATCTCCTGTTTCGCTTCTGGACCCTTCTGGAAAGAAAACCATTGACACGTTTTTTCTAATCCATTCGGCACTATCTTCCAAGGCCTTTTTCTGGCTTCTTTTATTTCCCCTTTCCACAGGGACGTAGCCGGCCAGCTTCATTCCCCATCCCACGATGGGAACCTTGAAGACATCTGATTTGGAAAGCCATCTGAAAGGGAAATTGGCAGCAAGCATGACACATATGTCGACAGCGCTTTGATGGTTTCCAACGACAACCGCCGCTTTTTCACCTTCTTTTGGCAAATAGCATCTTCCCTCCATCGAGAAGGACCAGCCAGGTGTGAAATATAATACGCTTTTACCCCAGATAGTCGCAATTTTATGGCTGAAATCATTGATGTATTTTGGATTGAAGAAAAAATTCCATATGTTGCCAGCGCATAAGAACAAAAATAACATAAAGGTAAAAATCCAGAAAAAAATCCAAAATTGAATCATTATAAGATATCTCTTCATATTCCGTGAACTTTCATCCTGTTAATCACGTGTGATGTAATTCCCATAGATATTTCCTGTTTTCCAGTAATGATTCTTGGTTCCATGACAGAGTCATCTTGTGGGGATTTTTCAAACAGGTAGGCGCTATGCTTGTTTTCGTCAACATCGGACAGACAGTTGATTACTATCAGACTCAGGGAATACCTTTTAATGTAGTCAGCAGCCAGTTTTTGAGCGATTTCAGGTGAAAGGACAGACTCAAGCTTGAAGCCAACTTTGATGCCGGAAGAGGGGGTGATCTTTTCAATAATTTTTGGAGTTTTTATAAATTTGACGCTAAGATTTTCCTGTGAACTTATTTTGCCCGGTAATCTCTTTTCAGGGATAAAATCCAAAACTGAAGCCGCAAAGATAGCGGCCCTGCAATCGTGATGATTTTTTTCCAGACACCTGGCTAACATTTCTTCGTTGGTTTTAATTCGGCTGAGTGATGTGCATGTGCCGGGCAGATATTGACATGGGCCGGCGATGACGTGCGTTGGAACTCCCATTCGATAAAGCTCTTCAGCAATAAGGCTTCCAAGTTTGCCACTGGAATAATTTGAAAAATATCGCACATCGTCCACGTAACCTCGTGTCGTCCCCATGGTGAGAAGCGTGGGATAATAGTTTTTGTTTGAATTAATATTATGTGAAATGGTATCGGCAAGTGTTTTAGGCTCTGGAAATTTGTTTTTTCCCTCTTCCTGTCTGGCTTCGAGGATTACCGCCCACCTGCCGATTTTATCAATATTCAGTTTTACCTGAGGAGAATTTATCAGGCTGTCGTGCATGTTGGGTACAAAAAATACCGGCTTTCTCATGCCGAGATATGAAGCGATAAGGGCGGTTTCCGGTGTGTCGGTCAAACCTGAAGCCACCTTCCCCAAAATATTTGCTGAAGCGGGAGCGACAACACAAGCATCGTTAAGTGCAATGTGGGAAGCCTTTCCCGTGAAATTTCTTATGACATTCTGTGAACTGGCCCATTCAAGCGACATTTCCGTAACGAACTGACTGCCTCCTCGGGTCAACCAAGGTTGAATTTTTGCGCCGATTCTTCTGAGGGATCTGATAAAACGTACACTCTCAACAGCTCCAATAGAACCGGATACGATTACATCCAGATTAACTCCCTTTAGAGCATTTGATATTGGACAAACTTCAAAATCTGGAAGCATATAAGCCACCTTATATTTGAGAATGCCGAGCGAAAAGACATGTTATCGTATTAGCACCGTTCATTTGGTAAAAAACTTTTATTGTTTTCCTGCTCTTTGTTTCATTGCCAGTTCATTTGCATTTGGCTTGTCCAACGGCAAATTTGGCTGTGTCGAGCCGTGGAGTCTAAGATAGTTTTTCCTGCTTTTTCCACTTGCAACTTTTTTAAGAGTTTTTCTGACTTTTAAATGTCCCTTATTTGAAGTCATATAACTTAATTCCCATATTTAATTAGATACATATTAGATGCTATCTGAAATCCCAGATCTCTTAAGTTACTCGTCGCCTAAAAATCC
>JADFZC010000441.1 GCA_015232735.1 Oligoflexales bacterium
TGACTTAAAGAAACAGAAAAGTCCCGTATAATCAAAGGTTGCATTATCTCCTGCCTGAGAAGCCAAATTATGGCTGTTCTCATAAAATTCTGATACTGTTCACTTGATGACACATCCGAAGGTGCCAACGCCATCTGATAAAAAGAATCGGAAAATATCCAGAGTGCTCTTCCTTTCCCAGGATAGGAAGCCACGACAAGCGGTTGAGTTTTTCCATTTTCAAGCCTGGCATTGAGAAGAGTGGTCGACTCGCCTTTTTTAAAAATTACGTCATCAAGAATATGAATACCCCTCAAATTATCCTGACTTTTTAGTGAGGGTATAAGCTGTTCAAAATCTTCATATATCGTAGCTAATGCCCTCTGCTCTTGCGACAAGCCTACGCTTTCCACTTTGAATCTCATATTTGGATCATAACGTTTATTGTTATTGCCGGAACTCTCTCTTAACATTGAAAAATAATTGATCCTGTCACCCTTTTCTCCTTCTTTCAGATCAAAAGGCAAAATTGATGAAAGAGGAGAATTTTGAAAATCCCCGATTTTCAGGGCTCTCGGTCCCCCTATGAACAGGAGTCCCCCACCGTCTTTTACAAATTTAACAAGATTCTCCTGATATGCAGGTTCAAGAAACTCATAAAGTGCAAAATTCTGCAAAATTATTGAATGAAAATGCTGTAATTCCTCAGTAAAAAGCCTATTTACAGGAAAAGGTATCAGACTTAATTCCCTCTCGCTGACAAGTTGAATATCCCTGGGATCACGCAATATATAAAAGCTTATCATGTCATATTTTGGTTCGGATTTTAAATATCGTCTTAAAAAGCGACCATCCCAGCTTGGTGCTCCCAAGAGATGAAGAAGTCCAACAGTATTTGGCAGCACTTCAATCTGCTTGTAAAAAAAATTATCCCATAAAGTCTTTTCCTGACCTGTCGGAAGCGCGGTAACTTTAATAAAATGGCTGCCTCTTGCCAAAGGTGGTATGTGGATTGACAATGGAATTTTATCTTCGCCCTTCGCAAAACCTGCATTAATGGACGCAAGGCTCTTATCACCCTTGGAAACCTGAATCTGAACATTTTCCTGATCGAGTTCAGGCTTTATTCTCTTTAGTGTAAAAGATATTTCAACCGGTTGATTCTCAAATGAAAGTGCCTGTGCTTTCGACGACTCAATCCAAATATTCACATAGTCCTTAGGATTAAATCCCACAACAAGGCCGCGCGTTTTTGAATTGGCATACTTTCCATACCCCTTGATTTTGGGATCCCACTCGGCATTTGGTCTGCGATCCCCTCCGTCACTGATCATTATCCATGGATTTGAGCCCAGGCTATACAGCCAGGACCCTAAGACATCATTCAAGGGAGTAAATCCACCCAGAACACCACCCGCTAGAGAACTGAGTTTGCTTACTTTTGGAGAACAGCCCTGTCTTCTACACTCTTCAATAATATTTTTTACAATTTTTTCTGCATGCGTTGAAAGCCTTCTCCCATCAGAAGCGAGAACCTCTTTCATACTAAAAGAATCATCCAAAAGTATCTCCAGGTGCTTTAAACTTGAAGTACTTGTTACTTTTTTATGCACTGTTTCTGGAAAAAGCGAAAGGATTATGGGAATAACCCATAATAGTCTTGCCAAAGCTGCCATGCTGCCGCGAACAATACCATATTCCAGACACCATGCAATAAGCAGCGTCAGCATAATAATAATAAACAAAATAGCAAGACTCATATATTTCTCTTTATCGCAGTCTTTTCAGTATTTCCGGCAAATGAATTTGATCCTTCTTATAATCAGTTGTCAGGGTCACCATTAAAATATTTATGAATGTCCTGACAAATTGCTCCCTGGATGAACCTGCAAAACATTTATCAACAGGATTGTTATCCAAAACTGATAAAATGAATGGAAAGGGTATCGCTAGAATGGCAAGCCGTCCATCATAATGAAATCCACGCCAAAGTTGACCTTTGCATGTCAACAGGGAATCAAGAAGATGAAAGCTTCTCATTAATTCATGATCCGGAGGAATAACACTCCATATGCCATCCCTGTTATTTCTAAAAAAAACCTCCTTCGTCAAATTATCAAGCGTGGTCGTATCCAATACATTTTCCACTACCAAAAAACCACCCCTTTTGATCCATGCGACCAGTCTCTCGTCAAGCCTCTTTTCTTGTGTCTTCTTGTCAATTACGATTAAATCATTTATTGAGGATGCCCAAATCCATGGCTGCCTGAATATCAAAGAATCAAGTTCCGAAAAACAAAGTACAGCCGAATCCAAATCAATGCTTGTCCTGCTTTCAACATCGTGGGAAATGGTCTTGGCATCATATTTCCCGGAAGGAAATCCGAGAAGATTTATTTGTATGGCTGAAAAAGCATCTTCAAAAAAATATGCCCCCAAAAAAATAATTATAAGAAATTCTCTCCTTCTTAAAATAATAGGGATTATCCTCTTTATCAAACCATAGCCCGCCTCCAAGGCCATACACCCAATAATCAAGCTGCAACAAAAAATAATCCATGGCAAAGGATCCTCTATCTTCTTTTTTGCAACAATGCGATCAATTGTTCCCTCTTTTGATAGATTCCAGCTTTCTGGCATTTTTTTTGATTCGCTCCTGATTAAAAGGCTCTCGCCCTGTGGAATGTTGGAGAGTTTCACCTCTTCCATCTTTTCTCGAGGGAACGAAGATTCATTATAAAAATCCGTAATCGTTTCCACTCTGGGCCACAAATCGATTCTGTTGATTTTTTCATCAATAACTCCATGCAAGATAAGCATGTTTTTAACAAGTATGGGTAAGCTGGCATAATCAATTCCAGAAATCTTCGATGGCGTCAATGGAATCGTAAAAACGAGGATATCCGGCTTTTCTGTCACTTTCATATTTCTGAAGGCAACAGCTTCCTTGACATTCCCTATTTCCCCTCCTACCTGTTTTGCTCCAAAATACGAAAGCGTCTCGACAAAATCCTCACGGTTTTTGACTCTTGCACAAAAATTCAAGTACTCCTCTTCATTTTCCCTCGGTACTCCAAGCTTGACATAACATCTGCAAATACTGGAATAATTCCCCCCAAGTTCACCAGGGATCATCCATACCGGCGACTTCCTTTGATTTATTTTCTTCCTTTCGCTGATATCTTTGCTAATAACAGGACAATATTCTTCGAAATTTCCAAACGATGGAATTTGCAGGATCCAAAGTGGATAATTTGTATCCTCCTCTTTCATTTGTTTTGTGATTCTATCGCATCTTCTGATTTTAAATCCCAATACCGAAAAAATTTCGGAAGGTGGAAAGACAGCACTTGC
>JADFZC010000442.1:0-2509 GCA_015232735.1 Oligoflexales bacterium
TAATGCATCGCTCCGGGTTTTTGAAACCAGATTATTGTGCTCATCCCTTGTTAATAAAAGTATCAAAGTTGGAGAATATTATGACCCATGATACAGGTTTGAAGGAACGAAGGCTTGGTGGACTTCTGGCGTGGTCTATATGGACGCTCGGTACTCTTTTTGTCATATTCAAGTTCATAAGCCAGACAGTCTATTCCATAATAAATCCTCAGATCGCCAGGGATCTTTATCTTTCCATGGCTGAAATAGGTTTTCTGGGATCCGTCTACACATTCGCAACTGCTCTGGCTTTGCCTTTTGGAGTTCTGTTTGACCTCCTCGGCGCCAGGTTGATACTTGCACTTGCCATGGCGCTCATTTCTCTTGGAGGGGTGATTTTCTGCATGTCCGATACCTGGTATTCGATAATTCTCGGCCAGTTCCTCATGGGGGTCGGGGGAGCCTTCGGTTTTCCTGGAGCCGGATATCTTACAAAGCACTGGTTCAAGCCGATCCATTTCGGTGTCATTTTCGGACTTGTGCAATCACTTTGCTGCATAGTGGCCGGCTTTGCGCAAAGCGGGATAGGCTATCTTTCACAGGCATGGGATTGGAGAGCCATCATGATGGCCGGCTCGGGCATAGGAATTTTCCTGACCGTTGCCATCTACATCATTGTCAAAGATCCTAAAGAGATTGTACAGGGCAGCACTGAGAAAAGGAGTGCATTCTGGGGCGATTTTTACGATTCCATCAGGGAAGTCGTGACAAACAGACAGATCTGGATCGTATCAGTGCCGGGCGCGACGACCTTCGGCGTTGTTATTTCCATAGGCGTTTTATGGGGAATCAAAGTCCTTCTTGTTCGAGGTTTCGATCCTGTCACCGCTTCCAACATCAACTCATTTCTCTGGATAGGACTTGCTGCAGGGGCGCCGCTCATAGCAATGTTCGCCAATAAGATAAACAGCCACAAGACTCCCCTTACCATTTTCACGTTCGGTCTTTGCGTCACCGTATTTTATCTTCTGTTCTCCGGTATCCTTCAGCTCTGGCAGGCGTATCTAACCTTTTTCCTGATCGGTTTTTTCAGTGCCGCACAGATGGTCAGCTTTACGATGGCGACAGAGCTTTGCAGGGGAAAGGTGGCAGGAACCGCAATATCTTTCGTGAACATGATAATGTTCATTGTGTCAGGCGCGCTGATTTCACTGCCTGCGAAGACGCTCAGAATAGACAACCTCGATCTTCAGCAGCTTCAGAATGCGTTGATGGCTATGCCCATCACGCTTGTCATAAGCTGTTTTTTCATTATCTTCCTCAAGGAGACCAAGGGCATTCTTCCGAAGGAGGAAGTCGTGGCGGCGGCTGCGGGAGAAAAGGCTTTTGGCGTATCATCAGCCGCAGGGGTCTCCGAACCATCTTCGGATTCGCACTAGGCCCTTTAGAGCCGAGTAGTTCACAAAGTCAGTGAGCCACTTCCTGTTCGAGGCGGCTGAGTATGAACTTGGAAACAATGTGCCCGCCTGTAAGGGTTAGGTGGATTCCGTCCTTCATCCTTACTTTTTTAAGGGTCTGGTTGACTCTCTGGTAAGTAGTATATTGGCCGTCCGGGCCTCCTATTATGTTGTCCAACGCTATGAAGTCGGCACATTCGACTTTTTTTGATTCTGCCTGGAAGATCTTGTTTATTCGCATTACTCTGTTGTTGAAGCTCTTGCTGCGCATTGGGGGAAGACCGATCAGAAAGACTTTCTTCGATCCGTAGCATGCGGTATTCAGCAGGTTTATGAGTCTCTGCTGATAAACCTCGTACCATTCTGCGGTTGCATATGGAATCGGGCGTCCGTTGTGCAGGAAAGCCTGGCTGTCGTTTGTTCCCAGGGATACGAGTATATAGTCATATTTCGATTTGGTTACGATCTTTTTAAGTTCCGTCTGCCAGTTGAAAAACTCCGGCCTTGACAGTCCGGAAGATACTTTTGTCTGCACTTCCACATGGCCATTCAAATGTTTCTTGATGTCATTTTTTATGATGGGGCCGATTTCCAGCATCATCGAATCTCCAACGATGAGTACCTTGGGGCCCTTTGGCTGGGCCTTGTCGTCGAGTTCGGGATTATCATTGTCTTTTTGGACGGCTGCCGCTTTTGTCCTGTCTTCCTCTGCTTTCGGAGCGGCCTCCTTGACTCTGTTTTTTTCGTCTGAAATGCTCGAAGGCGCTTCGTTCGTATTTTGATCTTTTCTGGGGGCATCCTGAATATTCCTCGAAGCGGAGTTTATTGCGAGAAGAGTACTGTTGCTGTTTTGCCCTTTGCTGCGGTTGGTATGCTCCTCATATTCTTTTTCAAGGTCGACATCCCCGGCAGTATAAAGGGAAGATGGTTCTTTTTGAGTTTCCGTACTCTCAAATTCCCTGACAAGGTTGACGGCGCTGGTCATCGCCGTACCCGGAACTTCTTTCATGTCTAGTTCTGCAGATTCCCTGACCTTCCCCTGTGCCGCATTGCTGTTTTCTTCATCCGCCTTT
>JADFZC010000442.1:2609-3329 GCA_015232735.1 Oligoflexales bacterium
TGAACTTCTTTCAGCGCAACTTCTGCAGATTCCCTGACCTTCCCCTGCACCGCATTACTGTTTTCTTCATCCGCCTTTTGAACTTCTTTCAGCGCAACTTCTGCAGATTCCCTGACCTTCCCCTGCACCGCATGGCTTTTTTCTTCATCCGCTTTTTGTATGTCCCGAAGCCGTGCTGCTGATTGAACAGGCTCAAATCCCGCCTTTTCGGCGTCAGGCGGTTTTTTCATCTTATCATCTTTTCCCGCCAAAATCGTATTTGTCCTGGATTTTGACGATATACCCTTTTTCATTTTTGCTCTAGAGCGTTCTTCAAGTAACGTGGCATATTTTTTTGGCGCCTCTTCAGAAGGGCCGTCCCTGAAGCTGTGGAACCAGACTTCAGATGAGTATGCGGGCTCTTCAAAACCCAGTTTAGACATGTTCGACCAATGTTTCTGCGCCTGTTTTTTTAGTTTGTATCCGGGGCTTTCGATTGGCTGCCTTATGACCCAGTTGAATATCCCCCTCGACTGGAACAGAAACATGACTGCATAACAGACGACAATGGCGATGATAACGTTTTGAAGAGTATCTTTTTTCATATTAAAACCTAAAATAGATGAAAGGCGCCAGGACTCCAGGACTGAGCGCGCATATTATCACGATTATGAAACCGACAAGCGCCCCTTGTACCGGCAGAGGCACTTTTGCACTTTTCAATTCCATTATTTCCACCAA
>JADFZC010000443.1 GCA_015232735.1 Oligoflexales bacterium
TTTATTTCCAGACACGTTTGCGTTCTCTTTGGCAGCATTCGTTTTTTCAGTGTTTTTTGAAGCTCCATTTGTTTCATCGCTTTTTTGTGCCTTTGCAGGCTTTTGCTCATCCTCCTTCTTGCTTCCGCCCTGACTAAACATGGAAGTATCGCAAGAAGCGGCAAATATCATAGCAAATGCGATTAAGGACAATCTTTTTATCATATTTTCTTCCTCTAAATTTTGGACATGCTCTCCCGTAATTTTTTTATCGGCACGATCTCATAGAAACTTTAGCAAATAAAAAATTTACTTAAGTTCCGACATATTGTGCGTGTTATTTTTTTCTACAAAATATGCTTTTTTAAGCCAGTAAAACGAATTTTCGCGTTATCGTGCTGTTTTTAATGAATAAAACATCCTACTCTTCCACCAAAAACAATCCGGGTCTGAAAAAAGTGTTTTCATCACCGCTATTTATTAAAAAACACTCTTTGCGGCATATTTCACCAGAACCGGTTGTTTTCGCATGGGAAACAGGAATATTGTTGTTTCCTTTCAGCTTCAGGCACAGTTTTTGCGATGCAGAGACCATCGGATAAGGTCCCACGAATGTCCCTTACGATATTTGGTTTAACGTTTATTAGAAAGAAGGCAGGGAGTATGATTCGCAGTATTATTTTGGTTATTCCAATGATCCTTTTTTGTATTTCCTGCAACAAAGGGGGCTCCTCTGACGACAAAGGAGGAAATAACAGCCCGACTCCCACAGTAAAACCAGGCTCAGGAAAGATCAGGGAAGGGGATACAGCCGGAAGCGGCACTCTGGATCGTGAAACCGCCATTGGCAACGATACGAGAGGTAACCAGAATGGTGCGGGGAGTACTCAAAACGGCTACAATAGCTACAATGGCAACGGCATCAATGGAAATCCCAACTATAACGTCAATAACCCTTATAATCCATATGACACGACAGTAAACGGCACTCAGAACCCCGCACTTAATGCCGGCGGCGGACTCGAAGGGAGCTGGAATCTCGTCAATATATCATGCAGCGGCGGCGCCGCACTTCTTCAGGGTGGAAACGAATTCAACCAGATGCTTCAAAACGGACGTATCAGGATAGCGACCGTCTACAGAGGAGCGAACGATCCATCGTCAAGTTTCATGATGTCGATAAGCCTGGCCGGGGTATTTTCCTGCAATGTATCTCAATCATTTAAAATTACATATACCGGAAACAACACGGCACAGTTTGACAACACTGCTCCGCTTTCGTCCAACTGTCCAAATTCTGCAGGTTCAAACGTGGATCACTCGATGGTCCAGTTCCAGAGAAGCGGAAATTCGCTTACTCTGATGCAGGCCGGAGCCGCAGGATCAGGCTCGACATTTACAGGAAACAAACCTGCATGTCCGCAGGGTATCGAGGCCATTTCCCATTACCAGCTTCAATTTTAAAACCACCGCCCCAGCCTAAAAACCATTTCGTGACAATCAAACGGCTCTATGGTAGTTTTTTGCCAACCTAACCTAAAAAAAGGAGGCATTAAAATGAAAAAGCCTTTGACGATACTGGCATTTGACCTGGGAGCAAGCAGCGGCAGGGCTATTCTTGGAAGACTCGACAGGGGCAGGCTTTCCACCGAGGAAATCCACAGATTCTCAAATGATCCGGTCAATATAAACGGATGTCTCCATTGGGATATCCTGCGACTGTTTTTCGAAATCAAACAAGGCATTATCAAGTGCGTAAACGCCGGATACAGGGATATCGATTCGATCGGAATCGATACATGGGGCGTGGATTTCGGCCTTCTGGACACTTCAGACAATCTTCTTGGAAATCCCTGCCATTACAGAGACAGGCGCACCGAAGGGATGGTCGAAAGGGTTTTCAATGAAATTTCGGAAGAAAGCCTCTACGGAATAACGGGAATACAGATCATGAGGATAAACACGCTGTTTCAGCTTTATGCGATGAAACAGTCTAACGCGCCGCACCTGAGAGAGGCCAAAACCCTTCTGCTTCTTCCTGATCTTTTAAATTACTTTCTCACTGGCATCAAAAAAACGGAATATACGATAGCAAGCACAACACAGCTTCTCGATGCCGAAAGAAAAAACTGGTCCTTTGAACTGATCAGAAAGCTTAAACTGCCGGTAAATATTTTCACAGAAATAATCCCGCCAGCAACAATAGTGGGAAGCCTGTCCAGGGAAATGGCTCTTGAACTTGGGACAGGTCAGATCCCTGTCGTTGCGACCGCATCGCATGACACAAAGTCCGCGATAGTGTCCGTACCGGCAGGGAGTGATGATTTTATTTACATAAGCACAGGAACCTGGTCCCTTATGGGAATCGAATCAGAAAGGCCGGTTATCAATGAAGAGAGCCGCATTTCCAACTTCACCAACGAGGGCGGAGCCGGAAACAAAATTACATTTCTGAAAAATATCATGGGGCACTGGATTCTTCAGGAGTGCAAGAGGGAATGGGACAGATCCGGAAAAACAACAGGCTTTGATGAACTCGGCAGGCTGGCATCCGAGGCGGTGCCTTTCAGATCATACATAGATCCCGATCACGAGCCGTTTCTTTCTACTGGAAACATGGTGGAAAAAATAAGAAGATTCTGTGCTGATACAAATCAAAAAATCCCTGAAACCATGGGCGAGATTTCAAGATGCATAGTGGAAAGTCTTGCCATGAAATACCGTAAAACAGCCGACAGGCTCGCCATGATCACAGGAAGAAGTCTGAAGGTCGTCCACATGGTCGGAGGCGGTATAAAGGACAGACTTCTTTGCCAGGCGACAGCATCGGCGCTTGCAAGAGAGGTCGTAGCAGGACCGGTCGAGGCTGCCGCGATTGGCAATATTATCACACAGGCTATTGCGCTTTCAGCGGTCGGATCGATTGAGGAAGGAAGGGAAATAGTGAGAAACTCGTATAAGACAGAGAAATTCTATCCTGTCGATCAGATGGAATGGAACGGGGAATATGAAAGGTTCAACCGGATAGCAAAACACTAGCCGGTACCTGCAATCATAATATGATAAACTGAATTATCTATTAATTTTGCCATTCTTTTCCAATATAACCTAATGCACTGAATACAGAAAATAAAGTAAAACAGGCATCCTTCCGATAACATATCAAGTTTCATGTATAAAATTTCCTGATTTGCACATGCGTGCAATCAGATTTGAAAAATATCGCAAAGTACATTTAATATGAAGTTTGAAAGAACATCATTTATATTACTATTTATGCTTTTCATCTGTCTGATCATCCTTGCGGATACGGGCAGCGGAATGGTCTATGAAATCAAGGGCGACTT
>JADFZC010000444.1 GCA_015232735.1 Oligoflexales bacterium
GTATAAGATAAGCCGGAAATCATTTAATAACCCCATCTGCTTTGTCACCCTTGTCTCCGGTAATATTTGTCACCTATGTTTCAGGTTGCACAGCATGCTCGTTGTCGAAAAGAAGCACCGCGAATAACTCGCATAACGTATTACGATTACGAATCGACCACGACTACGCCAACGTTATATATAACCTCCATAAAAAGAGCTGCACCCAAATGATTTCCAGTTCGGCTACCTCTTTCTGGCCCAAAGAGTGACATCCATGGGCCCGAACAGCCATCCTTCGAGTTTTTTCATCTCTTCCTGTGCCTTGCCCTGAAAGCTGGATGACAGGTCCATTTTTTTATCTCCGAGTTCGACTGGATTGAACTCAAGAAGGTGAGTTTCCAAAAAACCGATATCCGCGGCCATAAACTGGATCAGATCAGGATGGATCGGCCTGTTGTGGGTCGGATCGAGGTAGAATTGCCGGGAGCTGATCCATGCGGAAAAGCATGAAGGGGTTTCCGCGAAAAAAGCCCCATTTTTTTTCAAGATCCTGTAGGCTTCCCTGAACACCCGCCAGGTGTACCTTATCGGAAGGTGTTCAATCACCTGAAGACATGATACCGCGATGACCGACTCGCATGGCTGCGCCTTTAAAAAATCCAGAATGTCGGCATGATGTACTTCGTGTTTGAGGTGTCTGGCGGCTTTTACCGCATCTATCGAGGAGTCGACTCCGACCACCTCAAGGCCCAGCTCTCTTCCAAGAGTCAGAAGCTCGCCCCTGCCGCACCCAAGGTCTATTATTTTACCCGGACCTGCATCCTGTTTCACCTCTTCAAGAAGGCCCGTGTATCTGTCCCTGAGTCTTCGTTCGATGAAGGCCGGTTCTCCGCGAAACCTGTTTTCAAATCTGCCGTAGAACTCGTCCCATTCAAAATCGGACAGGTGGAACTCGGGGAAATTCAAGTGGCTCTTAAGCTGTTCGTTTGTTACAAAATCCTTGAACAGCCAGGATCTGAACCTGGAAAAAATGGTCATAGCATGTTTCTCACAGATTTTTGTGAACTTAAACACAATTTAGGCTTATATTTATTGCAGGTAAAATCGTTTTTGGCAAGAAGAGAGCTTATACTTTGTTCATAAGATTAATGATTTGAGGTATAGAACTGCGAAGTCACGATGGATAACTCAAAAAATAAACTGGTCATTGGAATCGATCTTTATAATCTATCGGCCCGGCCTGACGGTATTTTGAGAACCGGCATTCAGCAGGTTGTATTTCATCTGTTGAAATCGCAATACCTATACCGCACCCGGAAAAATGATGACGAGGTTGAAATCATTCCGCTGCCGATGCTGCCAGGGAAACCCGAAAATTCACGCTTTGACAATCTCACGCCAAGTCACGACAATCCTACTGAAATCGTGCTTGAGATGACAGAAGGGGAGTTGAATGTCCCGGCAGAGATTCTCTGGGCAAGGCAGTCGACCGGGCGTGACCGAAACTGGAGCCAGCGAGATTTCTATGAGGTCACAGCCGGGCTCGATTGGATTGTCTTCACGGCGCTAAGCGATTTTCGCTTTATTGTCGAACAGGTGAAAAGAAGGCGGCCTCAGGTGAAGGTGGCGCTGCTTGTCCATGATCTTATTCCCCATATTTTCCCGGAGACCGCCTCCGAGGGGATGCGCTACTGGTTTGAACACTGTTATCTCAGTTCCATATATCATTATGCAGATCTGATATTCACCAATTCAAGGCACACGGCGATAGACTGCCGTAGGCATCTTCCTGGATATATCGGTCCAAATCTGCCGATTGTTTCAGTGCCCATTTTTTCCGAATCTCCATCGATAACCAGACAGGATGTTGCCCTCAGGCAGGAATTTATCAGGCACTCGGCCGAGCCGGGGAACTATTTTGTCTGCCTTGGTACCGTTGAACCCAGGAAAAACATTCTGGGCGCGATCAGGGGATTCATCCGTTTTCTGGAACTTTTCCCCGGGCAGTCAGAGGGTCTCAGGCTTCTTCTTGTTGGCGCCCATGGTTGGGGTGAGACGGCAGCACAGATGGAGGAGATTCTTGCAAAATATGGAAAGGTTATATTGCCGCTTGGTTATGTTGACAAACTTGAGATGGAGTCATTGCTTCACGAGTCGTGCGGACTTCTTCTGCCTACGCGCTATGAGGGTTTTGGGATGCCCATTCAGTTTGCGCTTAATTTCAACCTGCCTGTTGTCACCTGCATAAACAGCTCTCTTCCTGAATCGACCGGTTTTAAGTCATATTTTGTAAGACCTGATGATGCCGATGGGATCGCGCTTGCGATCCGCTGCATTTTGTGCAGGAACAGATCCGAAAGAAAGGGCTTTGATCTGGATGAGGTAAGACGGCAGCTTGACCTGAAATGGCTGACGCTTTTTTCCGACTGGATGGATACATTGAAAAAACAATCCCGGAGCAGCACAGTCTCTTCGGGCAAAGTTTCGGACCGCAAAACGGCGTTAAAGACTCCGGGAAGAAGGCTCAGGTTTTCGCTCCAGATCGATTTGACACCTTACATTAAGAAAGATTTTTCATATATCAGGACATTCCTTACAGCACTTTGCCAGCTGCGTGAGGAACTAGCAGGTCAGGTGGAACTGATATTTTTGCCTGTTTTGCCCAGAGATCCTTTTTTCATACCGATGGTGGATTTCCTTCCCTCCCTGTCCAAAAGGGAGTTTGAATCCATGGAGAAAAAACTTGGTATTTCAAGTCCCATCCTATGGGGGTGGGATTTTGCGGGAATGGGCTATGAAGTCGGTCTTGAACAGTTTGGCCGGATCACAGAGGGCAGTGACTGGTTTCTCATGACCTCATTTTGGGATATTCGAAGGGTCTATCGTCCGCTTCAACGTTTTTCTTCGTCTGTCAAAATCTCTCATTTTTTGGATTGGCCTCAAGACTTGCTGAAAGGTCAACAAAAAATTGCCCAGGAGGAGACTTTGCGTTCCATATGGCAATATGGATCGTTCATATGCTGTGATTCTCAGGCTAATGCAGAGGTTATTACAAACTCTCTTATGCCGCCTGATGTTAAGCTGCCTTTGGGGGTTACAGGCGCAGGCTTATGGGAGTTGAAGGATCCTGAGGGCGCTCTAAAGACATGGAGAAGGTATATAACATTGCATATTTCTCGGGAGAAGGTCGCTTTATGAAACAAAGGATTAAAAAATATTTGGGTGTAGTGATTCTTTGGATTGCCCGTTTTTTATTTGGAATTATGCGCGAGATCGCAAAGAAAATCGATTTTCCCCTCGATGAGTGGCAGGCGATGAAGACGACGGATCTTCCGGCACTCCGG
>JADFZC010000445.1 GCA_015232735.1 Oligoflexales bacterium
AGACGCTTTGGTCTGACCACCGCCTTTTTCCATGCTTGCCACCATGAAATAATCGGATTCATTGGGAAATGTTATGAGAATATTTTCATCCCTGTAAATCCCGGTGATTTCTCTTGTCAGAGTGATTCTTGATTCAAGGACTTTGCTGAACATTATCCTGCCCGACGCCTCCGAAGAATCAACCCTGGACTTTATAAACAGAAAAAAAAGAGCTATTCCGCAAATAAATATCCGGTGATACATTTTTAAAAACACCTCTCTAGTGAGTTATATTGTCGCCTACGCTTTTATAGCTTTCCAGAAAAATAATTCGGGGTAAAAAGACCCTGTTATCGGCGATTATAGCGTCTAAAGCAGGAAAAAATATCCTCATTTATGTTCAATAAACTCCGGTATTTTTTCCTCCTCATCCTTATCCTCACCAATAACAGGGTCTTTTTACCCCGAATTATTTTTCTGGAAAGCTATAGCTCCGGTGACTAACCAAAAATGTGGTAATATTTTATAATATATATGATAGCATATTCAGCTTTCCAGATTACTATTTTGAAGAAAGTTGAAACCAAAAATACTGAAACGGCAAAACATCGGATTCACTAGGGGTGACTATTATCCCGAAATTTCCGTACAGGGTATCATATATTTCAGGTTCATAAAAAACATCATCAAAGCCAGCCGGAGTTAAAAAATGAATTCATCTGACTTCATCCAAAAGTATCTGGATACTCCTTCAACTTCAGAAAGAATAGAAATCCTCAAAGGATATAAAAGAGAAAAAAAATATATCCCCATCACGATTTCATATGATTTGCTGAATTCCAATCTAAATGAACAGGAAAAAATTGCAATTTTGGGAGTAACGGACAATTCAAATCAAATCGCATTTGAGGACATGATTATTAGAGGCATTCATCAGTGGTCACAAAACATGTCCAGTATTGCCTTATGGGAATGGGCCGGCCGCACCGAATGCCTCCTCTGGCACAGAATGATTCCCCTGCTTTCCAGTCCCGACCTTCCACAACGCATCAGCTATACCCTTCTGGACCTGGCCTGGTGCGGCGGTGGCGATATTTTAATAAGAGAATGCACCGGATTGAAAGATCTTGAAACCCTGTCCCAGGCTTTTCTTGGACTCCTGTTCAAAAGATCGCTTCAATGGAATATTGAAACTGAAAGGCTTGTAGAAATAGCGCGAACTTATTTGAATCAAATACATATAAACTCAACACAGAATACAAAATCCATACCCTACGCAATTGCCTATCTGCTAAGATTTGACAATAGGACTCTTGACAGAATCAACTGGAAAAACAATTATTTCGGCATCTGGCCGGATATAATATTCCAGCTTTCCAGAAATTCCCCTGAAGGAGGCGACTGCCTGAAGCTGCAGCATATTCTTGAAAATCCGAATGATAAAAATATGATCCATGACATGGAGAAACTATGGCCACCGCTATGGAAACGAAATCTCCTTTCTGAAGATGTGATTTCAGCCTCTCTTGCGTTAATGCTGGGAAAGCTTGACAGCCGGATTCCAGTCAATTTCATTTGGAATATCTTTTCAGGAATACCAAGCAAAAAACTGATAACAGCAATGATTCAGCTTGCCGAAGATGAGATATTCTTTAAATCATTATCCGCAATAGGAAATCTGGTCCATCATTCCGATACGGATATTCTGTCCGATGAACTGAGGGAAAGGTTAAAGAAATTGACCACAAATGAAAATCTTCTGAAAATGATACCCTCATCCTATCAAATTAAGATAAACTCTCTGAAAATTCTTAAACCTGCTTTCTCAAAAATACTTGAAGAAAGAGAGGCTATCCTGAAAGATCCTAATGCCAATCTTTCGACAAATTCCTATAAGGAATTCGCTGAAAATGTCTTTACAGATGGAAACGATAACAGGAATGATCCGGACATTAAAGAAAGACATCTATTTATGAATCTGGCATATGGAGGGAAAAACATTCCCGATGTCACTGGAGATTCTTTTTGGATATCGATGATAAATGCCTGGAAGGCCCCCTCGGAAAGGCTGATTGAGGATCTGTCAATAAAAGCCAGAAAATCCCAGCATATTTATAAAACCTGCTATATTGATACGCTTGGCAGGTTTAAGGGGTATGATAAGGCGGCACTTAAACTGCTTGATTTCATAAGAAGCCATGACGAAGAGGTTCTGATATCGATAGTAAGATCTCTGTCTGGAATAGACACACAAAGATCATACCAGGAAATGATATCTTTCCTGACAAGGCCAAACATTACAATTAACGTGCAGATGGAAATAGCATCGTTACTCAAGAAGGCTTCATTAACCAATTTGCAGTCAGAGCTTAGAAGCGCGATATCCGATTTAAAAATCGATTCAAAAAACGAAAATGCCATCCGGGATTTAAAAGAGTCTCTTATGAGTCTTTTGCTTCCAGTATCGTTGGAAAGTCACCATAATAACAACATTGCGACAGGTTATGACAACAGTGACACTTCAACAACCGATCAGCTGGACACAGAACTTTCAAAACGGATAAGTTCATATAAAAATCTCTCAAGCGAAACAAAACGCGCCTTGAGAACTGCTCAATTTTTCCAGAATTTTCTTGCCTCCAGTGGAAATCCAAAATCAATCGACCTCAGTCCGGCAATCGACATGCAGTACAAAGCACTGGAATTGACCTTCAGAGAACTTTTCGAGAATCCGGCAAATCTGGTACTCAACCAGGGAATCCTGCAAAAAAAACTCGATTTAATAGGATATGCGCGCCCGATAGTTACAGCCATGGACGAATTTGAAAGATATATTGGAAGCTTAAACACCATCTCGTCAATTCCGTTTTTCAGTACCTTCAAACTCCGTAAAATGCTGAGAGCTATTTGCCAGTTCAGAAGAGGAAAAAGGTTCACTCTCGACGGTCTGAAAGCTTTCGGCCTGTTTTTCATCTGCTTCAGCAGAAAAAGCTGCAATTACGGGCTTGCAAACCTTTTTCCAATCCCAGGCATAAATGATGAGGAACTGGCTGTCTTTTGCAAGAAAGTTCATATATTCCAAGACTTCAGAAACAGGGCCGCACATGAGGGGTTTCATCCCGATGCAAGCAGTGATCTTGAGGGAATATGGGTGCAGACTTCAGAAATAATAGATATGGCCTTCAGGATTGAAACATCAATGACAGAGGAAACAAAAGAGCATGCGGAATCTGCCGATAGCAGTAAAAAGAAACAACCTGTCGTCATCCAGAAAAGAGCATCTTGACCCAAAATTAAATCATCCCAACAACTATGGCCTTCCAGATAAATAATTCTGGGTA
>JADFZC010000446.1 GCA_015232735.1 Oligoflexales bacterium
TTCTGCTTTCAAGAAATTTTTCAAGCATGCCAGCCCTTATTGGCATGGGGCCGAGGGAACCGAAGGCTATTCTCCAGCGATTTTTGGGCAGGGCAATAACAGCAACGCTTCCTTGGGCAAGATCCTCGCCTCTCAAACGCTTTTGTTTAATAAAACAACCGGCGTGTTTCTTGTCTGGTGCTGCAATAATGATGCCTGTCACAATCTCGCCTTTTTTAAGGGCGGTTTTCCTGGGTCCCTTGAAGAATTTTACGACCGGAAGTTTTCTTTCGCCACGGGCTGATTTAAGAAAAACCGTCGCTTCATAAACCCGGAGCAGTGGGCCGCTGTCCATGCAAGGGACCGCCGAACAGATGTTTCCCACCAATGTGGCACGGTTTCTTATTCCAATTGATGCCACGTTTCTTGCTGTCTCTGCAATAAGAGGGAAAAAACTGTTTATGGTTTTAGATTCAATGAGCTCGGAGAAAGTGACAAGGCTCCCGATGAAAAGCCTTCCTGACTTGAATTCGATCTTTTTGAGACGCGCAAGTTCTGTTTTTTTCACAGCCTTTATGTCAATGATGGCATCGGGAAGATGAAGATGTGTGCCTTCCTTTTTGTCTTTTATGTCCTCTTTCATGTTGCATACAAGGTCAGTGCCACCTGCGAGAATGGCAGGCCTTTTGAACCGAGTCATGATTTTCAGCGCCTCTGAAAGGGAAACGGGTCTGAAATATTCGAAATCATGCGCTATTGCCATGTTTTTCCTCCATGGTTTATGTCCGCTTTGCGGATCCCGGTTATTTCTTTGGGGGAAGCATGGCCACGATTCTGCACATCGAGGATTCCAGTTCGATTCCTCTTAGCGGGAAACAGCCGATCCAGCATCTTTGGTTTTTTATCCTGTTTATGTCGCCGCCCAGGTTTTCCGCGTGGACAATCTTCTTTGGAAAGAGCTTAAGGTGCATGACCTGATAGTATTCGTCCTGCGGGAACAGCTCGTCCCACTTCTTGCCGTATTGTCTGATGATTTTTTTCTCGGCTTCGTTGAAAGCATCCGGATGCCATTTTCGGATGATGGTGTTCATTGGATGATCCGCGCTCCCGCAGTCAACTCCGATCCACTTGAACTTCATGTCAATCGCCCATTTGTGGAAATCGGGCCCGGGGCCGGGATGGCGCACGAAGTACCTGACCTCGTCCGAATCCGGCTGGTCCCAGGCGTATCTGTTGTATCCGGTATTAATCAAAAGGATGTCACCTTTCTTGACGTCCACTTTGCTGGTGATCATGTCGGGATCATAGAGGTCGTAATCGCCTACGTCCTTTGAAATATCAACGACAACGCCCTGGCCGATCCATTCATTGAGCGGGACGTTGCCGATTGATCTGCCGCTTGCGTGGAAGTGTATCTCGCCATCCATGTGCGTGCCTACGTGGTTCGAGGTTGTGATTATCTGTCCGTTTGCGCCCTGGCCCACATGGGCGCCTGCGATTCTCTTGAAGTACTGTATTCCGAGCGGCATGTAGCTTGGCCATGGCGGCGTGTGTATGCTGAGTCTTTGAGTAAGATCGAAAACCTGTACCTTGTCCATGAAATCCATGAATTCATTTTGGTTCATATTTCATCTCCTTTTTGTTTTCATCAGTTTTCGAGCAAGCCCTTCGTAGGCTTTTTTGAAGGGTTCAACTGGGGCGCTCAGCACTCCCGCACCAACCTGGCCTATACCAGGCTTTTTATGTGCGACACCTGTGTCAATGAAAGGTGTGATATTCTTTTCCACAACCTTGACAACATCTATGCCTGTGGGTGTGCCTCTGAAATCGAGATAGGGGATCTGAAAGGCGTTGCTTTCGCCTGAACAGATTTCGTACATTGCAAGAGTGTAATTCACTGCGTCCTTTGAAGAGCCTCCAACGAACTGGACTATGGCGGGTGCTGCCGCGATTGCAAAACCGCCGAGGCCTGCTGTTTCTGTTATAGCGCTATCACCGATATCGGGGTTGGCGTCCTCTTTTGTGTAGCCGGGAAAAAAGAGAGCGTCAGGAACCGGAGCCGTCCCGGTGAACCATTCGCTGCCAGTGCCAGAGAGTTTTATGCCGAAGTCAGTTCCGTTTCGCGCCATGATTGTAACGATGCTGCTGTTTTCGATGTTTTGCGCGGGATCGAGCATCGCCTTGCTGGCGGCCATCGAAAGATTCAGGAAGAAATGGTCGTTGCTGTTTATGAAGCCAAGAACCTGTCCTGCGTTTTCGGATTTTGCGATATGCGGCGCAAGCTGTCTGAAAAGAAGCGAGGTTGCGGCGCGGTTCCTGTTATGAACCTCGTCTCCCATGTGAAGCGCCTGGGCAATGATGCTTCGGAGGTCAATTCTTCCCGCATCCGAAAGCGCCTGTTTGAGCGTCGGGTAGAGAACGGCTTCCATCCATTTCAGTTTTTTTATTACTTCATCACCAAACGCCCCGTAGCGGAGAACCTTGCCCAGCCCCTCGTTCTGTGTCGTATAGGCGTGATTTCCAAATTCAGAGTTTTCAATAATGAAGACGGGCATTCCGGGGGAGACAATACCTGCCATGGGTCCTACAGTCTGATGTTCGTGGCAGGGGGAGTATTCAATATTACCGGAAGAGGCAAGTGCGGTGGCCTCCTTTTCATCCTTGGCCATGCCTTCGTAGATAAGCGCGCCGATTATTGCGCCCTTCATGGGGCCGCACATTTTTTCCCAGGTGATGGGGGGGCCTGCGTGGAGGATCAGGTTCTTTTTCATGCCAGGGATGGTATCAAGGGCTTTTCCCATGCCAATAAGTGCCGGTTTGCCGGATACTATTCTCTTGAGTACTTCAAGATTGGCTTTTTCAATTGTTGTTTTTTTCGAGGCAATTGCAGCGGCGGCTTCGGGGGCAACGCTTACAGGAGGCTTCCATTCCACTTGAACCGTCTTGACGCCTCTTTCGTCGAGGGTATCCTTGAAGGAGATAAGGCCGACGTTCACGACCCTGAGTTCAGAATTAAAAAGTTTTTTAATCATGTCCTGTCCCCCCCATGCCATTAAATCACGAAACAAGTCCGCTCCGGGGATCCCCGAAGTGCGAGTCTTTATAGAAGACAGGTTTTCAGGTAATTTCAATGAGTTTTTTTATCCGCGATCAGCTTTTTGTGTTCATTATTCTACAAAAGGATTAGGGTTTTTTATTGTAATAATGCATATACCAAGAATGGAGTTTCTGAAAATCATGATTGGCTGAAGTGTTTACAGCTTCAAGATATTTCAGCCAGCCTGTCTCAGCCTGTTCAATGCTTAATCCGAAAACTTTGGCCAAAGAAGCATTAAGATCCT
>JADFZC010000447.1 GCA_015232735.1 Oligoflexales bacterium
AACCTCATTATACAAAAATCAATTGATCTACACAGGTCTAGCACTCATATAAGTTTGCCATGACATTAAATTATTATATAATATTTTTAAAATCATTATTTCTTGCTAGAACATGGCCGTGCTACGTTAAGTATTATTGTAATAAACCAGAAATCCGCGACTAAAAATATAACGTGCTTAGGAGGAGGAGACCGTGAAGATTTTTTTCATAACTTTTGCCATATTGTTTCTTTTGGGGTGTGGAAGTTCAGAGGAAGATGAGAAAAAAAGACTTAATAAAAATACGATTACCTTAGACCCCCCAGCTGGGACATATAATTACAAACCCTGGGTAAAATTCACTAAGAAAGATGATGGAGTAGGATCGGGCGGGGTATATGCAAAAGCACCGAGTAAGACATCATTTGAAGATGCAATCTGCCTGTCGAAATCGCCATATAACAGTTCAGTTTCATACTGTGTTGAAATCACTCAATCAGGGACACTGACATACCGCTTAGAAACTACTTCTGGTAAATCCGACGAAAAAACAGCTGAATATACGATCACCTCTTTTGCTGTAAATGATGTCAAAATTGGTTCAAAATCCACATTAAATGCAATCCCTGAGGCGATAACCCTTTCCGAACAAGAGACTTTTTGTAGTTTCTCTTCTGATGGAACTGCGCTTGATATTATCATCCAAACAAAAAATGACGCTAAACTCGGATCAAACCGATATGCCTACGTAGCATTGAAGTTAAAAAATCCCTCATCGAATGCAACGACAAAGGTTACAGCTGAAAATGAATTTATTTCCGGGATAATCATTAAGCAAAGGAGTGATGATCCACCAAGTATTTTTTATTCTGCGACATATTCGACCTCAATAGTCCTCAAAGATGATAATGGAAAAGCTCTATCAAGTCCTTCTTGCACAATCACAGCCGAAAATGCTGAACCAGGCAAATTAAGCAAGGGCTCATTTACCTGCACAAGTTTAGGTACCTTCGAGGTAGGTGATAATCGTTTGCTTGGTGAATACATCGATATAAGTGGCAATTGGCAATGTGATAGTTATAAAAAATAAATTATATTGTAATGATAGCGATTGCATTTATTGTCATGGAGATCACAAAATACCGGAACATCTCGGAAAGGTGGTTAATGGAGGATAGGGGAGTCGAACCCCTGACCTTCGGAATGCAAATCCGACGCTCTACCAACTGTGCTAATCCCCCGGACAGGAAAGAGATATTGCACCAATTTATGATTTGAATCAACATTTTTTTGAATCCCCATATTCTTTTTAACACCCGGATTTTGAACAGAAACGACCTAATAGGGTATAATTGATCTATATCTTTATAAAATTCATCTGCCAACTCTACCAGGCATTCGGAGGGATCGATATGAAACAAAAATCACTGCTTTCTGTTTCAGGTTATCTAATCAGTATGATTATTATTGCAGCAGCCCTGACCGGGTGTGGAGATAAAAAAGAGACAGGCGATGAGGGGGGACCCACCTTCGGAAAAGTGGAAACGGTCTTTGAAAAAGCATCCCGGACCTACGGAATACCGAAACGCCTTCTTTTGGCCGTGGCTTTTATGGAGTCGGGCTTTTCAACCGTACCAGAAAGCGTCACCTACCTCAATGACGAGAACGGCATTGGATTTCGCTTGTCGGAGACGGCTTTCGGGATATCCTTCAGGGAACTTGGCATTATTCCAACCGATGCCGCCAACACTTTCGATATCCAGGTGGACGCCTACTCGAAATGGGTTATCAGCAAAATGAAGGAAAAAAAGATAGAGCTGAAGGCAAACCCCGAGACCTTGACTGACATGTATGATTGGATCTGGCACCTGGCTCAGATCCACAGGAGCGGAGACAATACAAGCCGAAACGTCCAGATAGTGTTCGCCCTGGAACTCATGAGACAGCTTAACAGCGGTGCGATCTGGCAGGACCCGGGCAGCACGGAACTGATCAGGCTGGAGCCGGAGCAAAGCAAGCTTGACATCAACAAATTCGACAAGCCCATCCAGGACAAATTCAACCTCAATACAGACGATTCCGACATATTCGCCGCCCAGTTCTTCGAGCTCGGCTATCATGAAACAATCGATACCCGAAATCTTCCAAATCATATAAAAATAATTCACTGCCCCTTTTCACTCTCGGCGTGCCTTGAACTTCAGAATGGTTCAAATACGGATGACAAGGCGAAGCTTCAGGCCCATTACCTGATAACTCCGGACGATTCCCTTGTGAAGAAACCTCTGCAGGTTGCGACGCACAAGTCGGCTGTGCTTTTGACTGACAGCTCGGGTGATGCAAAGCCCCTCCAGGATTCAGTCGTCATCATGCTGACAGGCGACTCGGGACGATACATCAAAGGAAAGAGGAGCGTGGTAAATCCCAAATGGTTCACCGAATATCAGCTCAAGAAAATGGGCATCATGGTCCGCCAGATATGTTCGTCGATAAAGAAGATCAATGACACTGTCGATATTGAAAAATGCAAAAATCCTGAAATACCTGATGGAGTCCGTTTTCAGCGCCAGCTGGCCGGCGATGAGTTCAAATGGGGCGATATTCCAGACTTTGACGAGAATATTTTCTGGAATTACATCAAGACTCCGGACCAGACATCAGGCATATCAAGCTTCTCCTTTGAGAACAATCAAAAAGTCTTTCCGGCGGGAAGTTCGATCAGGTTTTCCCTCAAGTTCATAAAGGGAACCTCAAAAATAATAATCGAACAGCTGCAAAGATGCCCTGATCAAAAGGTGGTATGGGCGCCGATAAGAGAGGATATGGTCAGGAACATGAACGAGAAGAATTTTGAAATTACCATATATGACAGAGGACCCAACACAAACGGACAGCATTTCTTCAGATCGACCGTCTTCGACAGCGCGAAAATCCTTATGGGATGGAGCATCGAGGATGTGTACGTTGAGAATTACGAGAAAGGCGAAGCTTCGATGGCCAGCGCCAAGATGTGCGAAAGGAACGGAACCTGATCCCGGCCCCTCTTTCAGGCCGCGGAGGGTTTTTTGGCATCCTTTTTATTTTCCTGCTTTTTGTCCTCCTTCTCTTTTTCCTCCTCTTTTTCCATCACCTTGAAATCGTACTTGCTGTAATCGATTTTCTTCAGCGCCTGATAACAGGCCAACATGGCAATGGTCCTTCCCAGAGTCCGGGGGGTGAATACCAACTCCCTGCCCTCCTCCTTCTCGGAAATATCGAGCAGCTTGTATTCCTGAAAAACCGACAGCGACTCAAGATCGAAGGCCGTTCCAGTTATCTTTTCCATACTTTTTAC
>JADFZC010000448.1 GCA_015232735.1 Oligoflexales bacterium
CCACTTTTTTTCAAAATATCTCCCATGAACTAAGAACTCCTTTGACATTGATCATGCATCCACTCGCAAAGCTTTTCCAAAGAAGTCCAGAGGATCAAGATATTAAAATTGCTCTTCAAAATTCAAATCGCCTCTTCCGACTTGTGAACCAGCTTCTGGATTTCCAAAAGCTCTCATCCAAGACAATGGAAATAAAATTCTCGCCCGTCAACATCAACAAGTTTCTTTCCAATTGTTGTGAATATTTCAGGCCAACCTGCTCCATAAAGAATATTGATCTAGTTACCAATTTTGAGAACAAGGATGATATATTCATTCTTGCACAAATAGACGCCTTGGAAAAAATCATTTTTAACTATCTGGCCAATGCTTTCAAATATTCACCCCATAATGGAACCATTGGAGTCTCCTTGAACGATGTGGGCAATGAAATCGTCATTAGTGTAAAAGATGACGGACCGGGAATCTCCAGTGAAAATCAGAAAAAGCTTTTCAAGGTATTCTCTCAAATTGATGATTCGACAATTCGGGAACATGAAGGCACAGGCCTTGGCCTTGCTCTTGTCAAGGAACTGACCGAAGCTATGAAAGGGGAGGTGTTTGTCACTAGCAAAGAGGGAGATGGAGCATTATTTGGGGTGAAATTTAAAAAACACGATCTTACCAAGACTTCAAATAATGAAGAAAACATATTGTTGACAAGCATTAATGCCAAAGACTATCAAAATTTCCAACCTAAAAAATGGCACATTGCCGGAATAGATGAGAGCCTGTCAGAAGAGGATGATGAAGAGAATCCTTATGGCGAAGGTAAACTCATCCTTGTTATCGATGATCTGAAAGATATGAGAGATCTCATCATAAGTGCGTTAAAAACCAGGGCATATCGCTATATCACAGCGAAAGACGGCCAAGAAGGATTGAAAAAGGCAGAGACTTGCAAACCTGATCTTGTCATACTGGACTGGATGATGCCGAAGCTTTCCGGTCCTGAAGTAATAGAAGGTATGTTAAAAAGCAGTGAAATGAAATCCATCCCCACAATACTCCTGACTGCAAAAAGCGATGAAGAAAGCAGGATTCTCGGCATCAAAAAAGGCGCTCATGCATATCTTGGAAAACCATTCGACGAAATCGAACTTATTAGCACTGTGGAAAACCTGATTCATTTGAAGGAGAGTGAGGACAAGATTAAAGAGCTAAACAGAAACCTGACCGAAAATGTCTTAAAAAGATTTCTTCCCAGTAAGCTCGTGGATGATATTATCAATGGGAAAAAAATTTTTGATAATAAACCTCAACTTATGGATGTTACAATTCTATTCGCAAATCTTGTTGATTTTACTGATAAGGCTGAGAATCTTGGAGCGCGTATTATTGCTCGGATTTTAAATGAATATTTCGGTAAGATGACAAAGATCATTTTTAGACATGAAGGAACCATAGACAAATTCATCGGTGATGGTATCATGGTCATCTTTGGGGCTCCAGAAATACAAAATGTCGAGATTCAGGTAAAAAATGCGGCTGAGTGCGCTAGATATATGCAAGAGGCCATAAGAGAATTAAACATCGAATGGAAATCGAAACATAATATGGAATTTTCAATGAGAATCGGACTTCACAGGGGTAGCGGCATCGTTGGAACATTTGGTGCCGAAAGGTCTGAGTATACGGTCATAGGACCCGTTGTTAACATGGCCTCCAAGATTGAAAAGATAGCTTCACCAGGAACTGTTTACTTTTCAGCTGCCGTTAGGGATAACCTAAAAGACGGTTGGTCCGTAGCCGGTACCTTTGATTTAAAAGGACTTGGGAAAATCCCCCTGTTCAAATTGGATGATATTAAAGAAGATCAAGTTAAAAAGGCTGTTTGATCAGTCCTGATATTTTGATTTGCTGGAGGAAAAATCATTGCCAAATCCCTTATTCAAGACCAAACCGCTTTCCTCGATTTTGGATGAAGCCGCATCCGGACAAAACAGGCTCAAGAGATCACTCAGGGCCATCGACCTCATAGCCATCGGCATAGGATGCATAATCGGCGTCGGGATATTTGTGCTGCCAGGTACGGAGGCCGCCCATCATTCAGGCCCGGGGATCATAATCTCATTTGTCATAGCAGCCCTCGCATGCGCTTTCACAGCCCTTTCATATGCGGAACTCGCCTCCATGATTCCTGTTTCCGGGTCCGCATATTCCTATACCTACGCCACCCTTGGGGAGGCCATTGCATGGATAGTCGGATGGGATCTCATTCTTGAATATGTGCTTGCGGCCATCTTTGTCTCGATTGGATGGTCGGCATATTTTTCAAGTATCCTCCAGCAGATCGGTCTTCCGATTCCAAAACCGCTTTGCGGCGGACCTTTCGGGGATACTCCAGGTCTTATAAACCTGCCGGCTCTTTTGATAGTGGCGCTTTTGACATTTCTTCTGGTCAGAGGAACGAAAGAGAGCGCAAGGATCAACATGGCAATCGTTGTAATAAAGGTCCTCGTAATTGCAGGATTCATACTCGCGGCGGCGCGCCACGTTGTCCCCTCAAACTGGACCCCCTTCATGCCATTCGGATTTTCCGGAGTATTGACATCGGCCGGGGTTGTTTTTCTGGCATTCGCCGGTTTTGACGCCGTTTCAACAACCGCTGAGGAGGCGGTCAATCCCCAAAGAGATGTCCCTATAGGAATTCTTGGATCTCTTTTGATTGCGACTGTTCTTTACGTGGGCGTTGCCGTCGTCATGACAGGGATTGTCCCCTATAAGGAGCTTGGCGTTGCAAATCCCATGAACCTTGTGCTTGACAGAATCAACATGCCAGTAACATCCATCTTCATCAGCCTTGGGGCGATTTCCGGGATAACAAGCGTCCTCCTTGTCCTGCTGATGGGACAGCCGAGGATCTTCTTTTCAATGTCAAGGGATGGGCTTCTTCCTTCTTATCTTTCAAGGGTGCATCCAAGATTCGGCACACCGCACATCACGACTGTCATGACTGGCGTTGTAATAGCAATATTGGCGTCGTTCGCAAGGCTGGATGTCATTGCCGAACTGTGCTCTCTTGGAACTCTCCTTGCTTACAATATTGTTTCCATCGGTGTTATTATACTTCGTTACACCAGAAAAGACCTGAAAAGGACTTTTAAAGTTCCATTTTTTCCTGTAACTCCCATTTTGGCGATTCTCCTCTGCTCCTATTTAATGATAAGTCTACCTTTAATGACCTGGGTCTGGCTTTTCATATGGTTAATCCTTGGCGTTTTGATTTATGCTTTTTACGGCTTTCGTCACAGCAGGCTGAGATAAAAAA
>JADFZC010000449.1 GCA_015232735.1 Oligoflexales bacterium
CTTATCCTCACCAATAACAGGGTCTTTTTACCCCGAATTATTTTTCTGGAAAGCTTTATCTGGCCTTGTGAAGCGAATCTTTCAATCTGTCCATATCTTTTACGGCAATCACCTTCCCCCGCTCTTCGATTATTCCCTCATCTTTGATTTTCTTCAGCGTCCGGGAAAGGGTTTCGGGAATCGTTCCCAAAAGGGAAGCTAGTCTTTTTTTGGGAACATCCAGCCTGCACTCGTAGGAGCCGCCGGCAGATATGCTGTTTTTTATAAGATAAATCACAACCCTCTCCATAACGCTGTTAAGAGACAGATACTCTATCATGTCCACGAATTCCCGAAGTTTCTGCGAATATGACGTGAGAACCCTTATCGCGTTTTCCGGATTTCTTATGATAGTATCAATAAAAACGGAGCCTGGAATTCTCACAAGAAGTGAATCTTCAAGCGCCTTGCATCCGGCAGGATATTTTTTTCTGTTCAAAACGGCCGCCTCGGCGACAGAGCCCCCGGCCGAAGTAATGTGCAGCACCTGTTCCCCTCCGGCGATGGAAACTTTATATATGCTGACCTTGCCATGGGCGACGATATAGAGGTGCGACGCATCCTCCCCCTCTTCGAACAGGACCTTGTTTCTGGAAAGCCTGACGAGAGAGGAACTGTTTGCGATCCTGTGAAGATCATCTCCTTTCAACGGCTCGAACATGAATACCTTTGATAAAAATTTTGCTATGTCCATTCTTCCTCCCCCTTTCCCAGCGCATATGGTTCTTATCGTCAGAATAATATTTTTCATGACGATTTTGGAACACTCAAAATTGCGAAAAATTGACCTGCGTCAAGAGAGATGAAAATCACTGCATATTAATTCCCATAACGGTGTCAAGATTCCATTTCCTTGACTTAAGTCAAGTGCTTTTTTCAGGAATTGCCGATAATCATAATGAAAGCCGCGGCAATTGCTGATATCATACGCCGGGAAATTTAAGAAAGAAAAGGAGAATAAATATGTTTTGTTATCAATGCCAGGAGACAAAGGACCTGAAGGGATGCGTAAAAAGCGGAATCTGCGGGAAATCCGCTTCCACCGCCGAGCTGCAGGATCTTTTGATTTATAATTTGAAGGGAATCGCACTATGCTCGGAAAAGGCCTTTGAAAAAGGGGAACTAGACCCAAAGGTAAGTTCGTTTATCACAAAATCTCTGTTCAAGACCATAACCAACGGCAATTTCGACGACGCGGCCTTCATATCAGAGATCAGGACGGCTCTCTCGATCAAAAGGGATCTCAGAAACAAGTATTTTAAGGACGGGACAGGCCTTCACGATTCGATAACTTGGGAAGAAAATAATACGGATCTATTCAGAACCAAGGCAACGGCCATTTCCATCCTGTCCGAAAAGAACGAGGATATAAGGTCCCTGAAGGAACTGTTGACATACGGTATAAAGGGAATTTCCGCCTACCTGGAACACGCAAACAATCTTGGATATCACAGCAGGGAGGTGGAAGCCTTCATGATAAAAGGCCTTGCCGCCACGACCAGAGGCCTTGAAGCGGCCCAGCTGATAGATCTTGTCATGGAATGCGGACAGAACGCCGTGACGACGATGTCCCTTCTGGACAAGGCAAACACTGAAACATATGGAAATCCGGAAATCACCAGGGTCAGCATATCAGTCGGAAAAAAGCCCGGAATCCTTGTCTCCGGCCACGACCTGAGGGATATGAGCGATCTTCTGGAACAAACGAAAAACGCAGGGGTTGACGTCTATACGCACTGTGAGATGCTGCCAGCGAACTACTATCCGAAATTCAAAAAATATGCGCATCTTGTGGGTAACTATGGTTCCTCATGGTGGCATCAGAACAAGGATTTCGAATCTTTCGGCGGTCCCATACTCATGACAACCAACTGCATCATTCCGGTCAGGGATTCATACAGGAACAGGATATTCACCACCGGTCAGGCGGGATATCCCGGTGTAAGGCACATAGCAGACAGAGAGGAAGGCGGAATGAAGGATTTCTCCGAAATAATAGCTCTGGCGAAAAACTGTCCCCCTCCAAAACAGATCGAGGAGGGCGAAATAGTCGGTGGATTCGCCCACAACCAGGTTCTTTCGCTTGCCGACAAGATCGTTGACGCTGTTAAAAAAGGCGCGATAAAACGGTTCGTGGTCATGGCCGGCTGCGACGGAAGACAGGGATCAAGGGAGTATTTCACCGATGTCGCGAAAGAACTTCCAAAGGATACTGTCATCCTCACGGCAGGGTGCGCAAAATACCGATATAACAAGCTGCCATTGGGAGACATTTCAGGAATTCCAAGGGTCCTTGACGCAGGCCAGTGCAACGACTCGTATTCGCTGGCTGTGACAGCGCTTAAACTCAAGGAGGTCTTCGGACTTGACGATATCAACAAGCTTCCAATCTCATACG
The DNA here is from genome assembly GCA_015232735.1 of Oligoflexales bacterium. The sequence goes on from JADFZC010000449.1 coordinate 2,438, forward strand.
ACATAGCCTGGTATGAACAGAAGGCTGTCGCCGTGCTTCTTGCGCTGCTTTACCTGGGAGTGAAGGGGATACGCCTTGGACCAACACTTCCGGCATTCCTGTCGCCGGGTGTTGCGAAGGTTCTGGTTGAAAACTTCAATATAAAGGGGATAACCACTCCCGAAGAGGATGTCAGGGCGATGATGGCTGGCGGCTGAAAGGCCGTCATGCTAAGTCTAGCACCCGAAACGCTGCCACTTCGCACAACCGTCCATACATTTCCAGGTCTGGCTCCATTTGCAGGAAATCTCGCCTTCTGAAGAAGAGCCTACATCGCTGCAGGTTCTGCCGTCGTTATTGTATGCCCTGCAGTCAGGTTTGTAGGTTGTTGTGGTAGCAGTGACAGGCTTAACCCCCGACGAGCGGTCCTCAAGCTGGGAACCCAGAGAATTTGAAAGATTCTCCGAAATGCTCCTTGAGGACGGAGGCGGCAGGTCGCAAAGTGTGATATTGAGATTGCTGACTTCCCCGACGTGGATCAGCAATTTGTTTTTTTCCCTTACCGACTCTGCGCAATATTCGCTTCCCCTGTATGGGAGTTCGCCCTGCGGGGTGATTTTTATGAGAAAGAGTTCAAATTTCATCCAGATATTGGCCGGCAGAACCTCATTTATTTTTCTCTCGCTCACCTCATATCTTTTTTCAAGTATCTGCTTCAATATCTTTCCGTCTATGTCCGTGCTGTCGGCAAGCTGAACCACCTTTAAAAAAACCTGGACATCCGAAGCTATGCCCAGTCCCGATGTATAATTGTCAGTACGGATTATGACGGTTCCCGACGGAGTGTTTTCCTGACCTGATTTCTTTGCGCATGAAAACAAGGGGAAAAT
>JADFZC010000450.1 GCA_015232735.1 Oligoflexales bacterium
GAATAGGAAATATCATTCACATAACCGGGACCTACCTTTTGTTCCTTAATATGTTGACCAGCGACTTGTTATACCTCAATTCCCTTTCCGCGACCATGAGTCTCGTTTCGTCAACTATTGTGAACAGAACCGACGTAACCTGATCCGATTCGTTCTTCACGGCAGAACTGTCGACTCTCAGGATCTTTCCCCCGATTTCGAAAGTTGTTGGAATCTGCTTCAACGCGATTTCATCGGGAAGATCGTTGTCAAACACCTGCTTAAGTGCGATTTCAAAAAATTTCTTTGATTGTTCATAGGGCCTGAGCAAAGCTATAATCGAATCGGAAGGCTCGATTTTTCTCATGAACAGCGTATTGCAGTACTCACTGAAACCCGGCAAAACCCTGAGGTCTTTATCTATGAGCATAAGTCCTGTCTTTACGTTATTCATGATGTTGCGTATGGCCTGCGTGGCATTTTGCAGTTCATGCATTGCCTTTTCCAGTTTTTCCGTCCTCTCTTTGACCTTGATCTCAAGTTCATCCCTCTGCTTCTCAAGGTCCCTGTAAAGAATCGATTTTCTTATTGCGGATGATGAAAGCGCGTTCAAAGTTGAAAAAGCGATTTTGAGAACGTTGTCATTTATAACTACTGAATAATATTTGGCCTGCTCCTTTGTATTGCCAACGAACAGAATTCCGCTTATATTCCCGTCATTATCTTCGAAAATAAAGATGAAGAATTCATCGATCAGGATTTTCCTGCTTAAGGCTTTTAAATTTTCATCAGATTCGCTCCGGTTGAAGCAGACCCGTCCCCTCTCGGAATTGATCAAGGTAAACGCCGGATCATCGCTTGACAAGGTTATCATGGAAACATGGTCATTCTGATCCTCCTCATAACCCTCAAAACTGACTGCCTCAAATAAAGAAGGTTCATTTCTGCTGCGCCACAGCAGGATTGCCCTCTCAAGATTAAGCCCATATGCAAAATAGGAGGGGATATCCTTTATGACTCTCTCAAGACTCACGGCATCATTAAGCTTGCGGCCGATATCGGATACTGCCGTATATATCTTGATCTGCCGGTCCATCAGCTCCTTCTTCTCGTATATTTCGCATTCAACCTTTACGAGCATCTTGACCTGACCGGCCAGCATTTCATTTTCGGCACAAAGCTTGCCCAGTCTTTCAACTTCCGCTGAAAGGGCTTTGTTTTCCTCCAAAAGTTTCTTCATCATCTCGTCTTGAGATCCCATACCTGTTTTCCCGGCAAAACCTAATAGATGACAAGCAGTACAGCCGTATAATTATGGAAGCAGTTGATATTGTTGACAGGACCTATCTCTCCGTAAGAATAGAAACCCACAGTCGGAACATTGGTCCCTATAAGCCCCCTTATGGTATCTATATATTTTCGTTTTATATCACCCGAGAGTATGCACTCGCCGCGCCCTGCACAGTCGAAATGGAATACAAGTTTCGGTTTCTCGCCTCCAAGCTGTCTGTTTATCTCTTCGCCAAGCTTCTCGATACCCTTTACAATTTTTTCAGAATCGCGCCTTGTCATCCAGATACTGCAGCCCTCCTGCACCTCCGCAGGCAGAAATACACATTTTTTTTCATCATCCTTCCCAGGCATGAAACGGATGATAAGCTGATCGTAAGCATCCTTCATGGCGTTGGGCGACTCAAACCCCCATGAAAGGCTTACAACAGCCTTAGACCAGTTATCCACCACATCGTTTCCCGCATATTCCTTTAAGACGTCAAGGACCGGCTTGTTGTCAATTTCATATATGACATTCCCCTCAGACTTAGTGACTTTTCTCTCGTTGCCTATCGGCAGGCAGCCATGGTTGACGGATGTCGCGATTCTTCCCTTTCCGGAAATAACGACACAAACCATCCCGTTGGAAATCACCTCGCCGTTGCAGTATTGGTATGTCTGTTTCCATTGCCATCCATCGCCGGCAGTTCCTCCGAAGATAGGCAGTTTTTTCTTCACGGTGCCTTCAAACCCTGAAAGGAAACGGTCAAAATTTATCGTAAGGCCGTCGCCCAGAGCTATCACCGCAAATGAGTCATCTTTAAGGATATTATTTACAGAACTGGCAATATCGCTGCCGACTCCGAAGGAGTCTTCCTTGAGACCCGTTTTCATAACAGGCTGAAAACGAATCTCATCGGAACTGATCAGCATCATGGATATCGCAAAATTGGACTCGTCGGTTTTTTCATTCCCCAGAACCCCTGCCGTCGAACATCCGCACATTGGAACCGATCCGACGACCTCGTTAAAAGAGGAAATGAGACTGTCCTGTTTATACCCAATGGTGGAATACAAAAATGCGAAATTGATCTTGCTGTCTCCAACTGCCTTTTTTGCTTCGTCATAGGCTTCCTGTATTGCCAATTTTGGCTTCCGATTGATACTGATCCCGACGCCTGCTTTTGTAGCCATTTTTTAAATCTCCTATCGTTTAAAAAATAATTGAAAAATTCGATGTCTCAAATTTTAATCAATTTGTTTAATTCAGGTATATTTTCGGAAAAATTCAGGTTAATTTTAGTTGTTTTCTACAAGTTATAATTTTAACATATTGATATTATTTATAAATGAGAGTGTATTTTTTTTGTGCTTCACGAGGCTCTCGTTGATGGGAAATCTCGGGAGGTTTCTTCAGAGGGATGACTCGGTCAAATCCGTAGGATTGGATATTATGAAAAACATTCTTGAATAGACGAAACTATTTTGAAATAATCAATTACATTAGCTTATATACGAAACATATCTTATTTGAGAATTTACTCGGGCAGGAGATATGCGACATAACTCTCACAGGTTCAAATGCCCATTTGCTATCTTCTGAACTTGCCACTCTAATTGCGGGAAGATATGTCGAATTTAAAATCTATCCGCTGACGTTTAAAGAATTTTTGAAATTTAGAAAAAAGGTCGATGTAAAGAGCGAGCTAAAGGATGAATTTCAGCTTTTTTTAAAATATGGCGGATTGCCTGCAATACATAGTTTTGAACTGAGTGATGATAATATATTTCACTATCTTAATTCGATTTATCATACTGTCCTTCTAAAGGATGTTATCATGCGGCACTCTCTCAAAGAGCCCGCTCATCTCGAAAGAATTGTAAGATTTATTTTTAGTAACTGTGGCAATATTACAACAGCAAAAAGGATCTCAGATTATTTGAAAAATCAAAAAATATTGGCCAGTGTCGATAAAGTTTTAAATTATGTTAGCTAGTCGCTGGCGCGAAAGCGCCAGCAGACGTATCCTGGCAAGCGAAGCTTG
>JADFZC010000451.1 GCA_015232735.1 Oligoflexales bacterium
TCCGGTTTTCCTCCTCCTCGCGCCTTGATTCCCGGCTTTTTCAACAGGCTCTGAATCATTCCTCTTCGCTGTCCATCGACTCTTCAATGCACGCCAGGCAAAGTCCTTCCTCATTTATCGCCTCGGCAGCTTCGCTGAGATCATCGAATGGGGCTCCGCAATTATCGCATTCGGATGGAAACAATGACATGATATCTATTTCAAAAATCTCGCTTTGTTTTGGCGAAAGGCTATCGATTCCGTCCTCAATGACCTTTTTGATAATCTTTTTTTCAGATTCCTTCGCTACTATCCCGCTTTCAAGGAGGATTTTCAAAGCCGGAATCAGTTCGCCGCCTATGTCGTCTTCATCTTCATATTCGTCATTCATATTATTATTTCCTGTCAAAAAATTTTGGTGTCCATCATCACTTTTGATGATCGCATTTATTGTAGGTCAAATCTATCGTTTTTTTTACAAAGGACCAATATTTACTATCGTTTTGTGACAAACCGGTCCCTTCCGGGGGCGCCTGCAGAAGGGAATGGCGGCCATTGATCATTATCTGTCGTTGGGGAGTCCGTTGTGGCTGAATCGTCCGGCTTTGTGTCGGCGCTTCCGGGTGTTGAATCGCTGTTATCAGCCTGATCGTTGAAACCTGGAATTTTTGGAAGCCCTGGAATCGTAGGCCACTTGGGAAGAGGCGGAAGCTTTGGCGGAGCGGGCAGTGACGCCGATGGATCAGTGGTTTCAGAAGGTGTTGTCGGGGCAATGCTTTTGGATCCCGCATTTTCTGCGAGAATTTTAGTATACTCGTTTACAGCGGCGTTTCTCACAGCAACTGAATTTGACACGGCAGTATTTATTGAAGCCGGATCCGAGGGATCCTTGGGCTTAATCTCCTTCATAAGCGATCTTGTGAACTCATCGACGCATTTTATAAGATCCTGTGCTGAAATCTCCCCTTTTTTGAGTTCATCCGAGTAATCTGTCATCAGTTTTTCCATTTCCGCTGAACTTACAGCGTCCCCGTTTTTCAATTTTTCAATTGTCGGATTTGCCTTACCGCCGGATTCATTTGAGAGCATTGTTGAAGCACAGGATGGGTTTGAATCCGCTGCACTTCCTGTCGCATTGCCGCCTGTCTTTGAGTTGTCGCCTGCACTTCCTGTCTGACTGTTGGCATCGATGGAAGAATCCGTCTGTTCCTTGTTTCCGCTCTGCGGCATGGGAATATTCATCCCGTCATTTTTCACGTTTGCTGTTTCCTGTGATGGCGAGGCATCTTCCGTATTTTTTTCTGATGGCACTGCAAGGTTCCTGAACGATTTGTATTCAGCATCGGTGCATGCGGCGAGTCCTGTAATTGAGACTGAAAGAAAAAGACCAAAATAACTGTTTTTTGCCGATTTCATACTCTCCCCTGTAAAAAAACATGTTTTGTAAAACCCCTCGCGGAAAGCTGAAAGACTTGCCGCCCGTGGGCATGTTGACGTTTAATCAGCATCCTCAATTGCTCAATTAATAAGAAAAGCAGGTAAATAGCAAAATATTGCATGCAAATTTCATTCCAGGTATATATGTCCGCAATACCTTGATATGCCTTATACATTAATATCCTATTGGACCCTTTTGTGTTTTGATTTTTTATACATGGGTTTTTATTTTCAGGGATCTTTTACCTTTTTTATTGTACTTATTACCGAAAGGTCGTTCTGAAAAGACTTTTACGCGCCATTTTTGGGGAATCTCTGGCAGGAAAATCTTCAATAGTCCATACATTCAGGACATTTTTTATGTGGATGCCGCAAGGCGCGGCCAGGATGCACTGTTTCGTTTTCTGAAATCTTATTGGCTGATGGTAAAATCAGAAGGCAGTGAAAATTCAACGCCTCCAGGGCTGAGAAGATGCGATACCTTCTTGTATGCCAGCTGTGCCAGCTCACCGGCCGTGGCAGCGATGTCCCATTGCGCGATGTAAATAATTTCCAGGGATGTGGGATCTTTTGGGCAATTTCCCGAGCAGAACGCCTGATCCATGTTTGTTATGCTGGGGGCGAAGAACTGGATAATCCACATCTCGAACGTGCCCTGGCTGGATACTGGACTTGGATCAGCTATACGGGATTTGCAGACCCTGACATATGCGGGGGTTTTCAATCCCAGAAAACCGGGCAGCAGAGCGGGTTTGAAGTCGGAATAGTTTGGAGAGCACAGAAAAAGAAAGAGATCCGACGTATCGGAAACCTTTTCCGGTCCTTGCGGATCGAATGGGTTTACTCTCTCCATCGGGACATAGGCATTGACCACCATTCTTTCGTACCCGATATAAATATTTTTTGAATCCCGGCCGGGGGCTTTCAGGGAACTTGGCGGTGTCGAGATGACAATATGGTTCCTTGCCATGGTATTATTGGTCATTCGAAGGTAATCCGAATATGACAGGCTTATGCTGCACCTTTTGTGCGAAACCCCGTACTGGTCCACGAAGCTTGATGTCCCATGGTATCCTGAATATGTTTTGCAGGCCTGGGCCCATCCAAACGGATCGTCATCAACCTGGCTAAGAGATATCATTCCGTTCAGCGTGTAGGCAGATGAAAATTCCTGTTCATACATATTCGTCGGGATTTGGACGTTAAGCCATCCAACCGGTCTTACAATCGGCTGTCTGGTTTCAGTGGGGGGTGCATCATCCTTTGAGTCGGAAGTATCTTTGTCATCAGAGCCGGAGGTGTTTTTGCCATCCGGGCTTGATCCTGTATCCGGTTTGTAAAGAAACGCCGCGTGGTTTTCAACTCCGAGTTCGGCGCCCGTTGAAGTCTTTACCGGTTTGACGGCAATAATATAAACCTGATTCTCCTCAAGATCCTTCATGACGTGAGAGGTTCCTCCGCTGCAGAGGGAAAACTGCCTGTCGGCGATTTCAGATTCCTTGCCTGCCCTGCATAAAAGCTTCACGCCGGAACTCACCTCTCCGCTTAACTGGAAATTTACGGTGATGCTCCCGTTTTTCACCTTTTCGTTTAGTGACTGCGAATCCAATATGTCGACCCTTACCGTGTCCATGGGTCTTAGCGGCTGGACTACGGGAATTTTTGTAGGTATTGTCGGTGTGGTGGAACCCCCTGCCTTGGTCGGAGTTTCCATTTCTGTTTTATTGCTGTCCTTATTATTTTCACAACCAATAAAACAAAATAATATGCAGAAAAATGCGATATTATTGATTTTTTGCTTTATTGATATCATAATAGTCCTTATTAACCAGGCTTGATATAATAACATCAGGCGCCATGTAATAATATATACGTCATA
>JADFZC010000452.1 GCA_015232735.1 Oligoflexales bacterium
AGATCTCTCAGAATCTGAAAAAGCGTTTGAAACCGCGAAGGCCCGGGAAACAAGTTGGAAGCTGGATTATGGATGGGCTTTCTCAAAAGAGGATTTTAAGAATATTTCATCGCCGACAGCCTCCCAGCTTGAATACGTACGCAGCATTGTGGAAAAACTTGAAAACAAGGAGAAGGAACTTCTGGCAACGCGGCGGCAGCTCACAAATCTCGGAAAGGTCATGGAAAATGTCCAGACTTCCCGACTGAGTGCCGCAATATCTGTTTTGGAAGAGTGGCTCAGGTGTTCCGATGAGCTTGCCAGCGAGCTTGAACGGGAAAAATGGGTAAAGACTCTTCTGTCATCCGAAGGGTCAAAATTTGGCGCTTCCTTTTGGGCGGCCATGGCCCTCCTTTTGACTATCATCCTTATAGCCGCATTATATCTGCCTTTACCCTTAAGCCTCGTCTTGTCACTTTTGTCCCTTATTGCGGCGGGATTAATAACGTTGGAAACAAACAGGAGCAGAAAAACAGACCCAGGGATTTCAAAAACGGACCATTCAACGCTTTACAAAAAACTTCAGGAATTGGAACAGCGCTTTATCAAGCTTGACTTTATTGAAGCAGACTTCACCTGGACTCCATTTGAAGTGAGAAACGAGATTGAATTTTTAAAGTCAAAGCTTGCCGAATCGCTGGTTTCCGAGGAGAGAAACAGGCAAAGACAGATGCTTTCACAAACTGAGGAATCGCTATGCCGTGAATGGCAAAACCTCATTGAGCAATGCGGGGACATGGCTAATTCCTTGAAAATGGATCGAAATTCCCCATCCGTCAAAGGCTGCTATCTTCTGTATTTCGCTGAACAGCTTTCAAAATGGGGAGAACTTCGCCTTTCGGCCATAGAGGCCCAAACGACAAGGGATATTGCGCGCGCAAGGTATGAAGATACAAAATCCAGGATATACGGATTACTTGAAAAAACATGCTTTGAAAAGCCAACCGAAGATCTGCCCGTGGCACTGGACTCGCTGACTGAAAACCTTGAAACATATTTCCAGTTGAAATCCGAGGAACAAAGCAGGCAGGCCATGCTGCGCCAGACCGAAGCCAGGTTTTTTTCGAGAAAGGCGACATTTGAAAAATTTTATTCAGATCGAAATATTTCTCCTGAAGAATTCAGGGATATCTCGTCCAGTTTCTTAGCTTGGAAAAAAGCCAGGGAAGAAATCAGGCGAGCCGATTTGAGAGTCGAGGAAATCTGGAATAACCTTAAGGCAAAGGATTCAGGCAGGATCATATCTGAAATCGATAGCGGCTTTGATTATTCTGACATCCTTGAAATGGGAAAAGACAGAAACAGAAGGTTTCAAGACATTGACCGTCTGGATTCGGCTCTGAATGAAATGCTGGAATGCGCAAAGAGGGAAATCGAAAGCCTTAAAAATATGCATGACGAGCTTGGACAGATGAAAGAGAGGCTTAACAACCTCATAGCGTCCGGAACCATTGAAACAGCCCTGCTGGAACGCGATCAAAAAGCTGAAAATCTCGAAAACCATCGCAGAAAGGAACTTGAAGCGCGGACGATAGATCTTGTCATCGATCATATAAGGGAGTTCGTGAAGGAGGAAAATCTTCCCGAACAGCTCAGGATCGCATCAGGGTACTTTGAAGAATTTACCGGTTATAGATACACTCTTGAAATCAAGGATGGAAAATTCATAGCGCGCGACGAGCTCAAAGGCAAATCCCTTGAATTACATGAACTGTCGAGCGGCACGAGAGTCCAGCTTTTTATTTCGGTCCGGCTTGCCTTTGTTGAATTCCAGGAGGGAATCGGCGGTACAAGACTGCCGCTTTTTCTTGACGAAGTCCTTGCCAACAGCGACGATGAGAGATCCCTGGCCATCATCAGGGCTTTGGTGACGCTGTCGCAAAAGGGACGGCAGATATTCTATTTCACCGCCCAGGTGGATGAGGTCGAAAAATGGGAAAAATTTGGTAATGGAATGGTAAAAACGATAGACATGGCTCACGAGAGGGGGCTGGAACTTGTGAGAAGAACCGCTCTCGTGGATGTCACAGGCAGGATATCGGAGGTTCCACATCATAACGGTGACGGAATCATTGAATATGGCAAAAGGCTGTCAGTTCCGGTTTTCGACATATGGTCGCCTTTGGAGAAGCAGCACGGCTGGCATCTGTTCGTTGAGGGAGATCAGGAAACGCTGTTCAGGTTTTTATCAGCCGACCTGAAATCCATCGGGCAGATTGCGCGTTTTTTATCGGCGGATCGCAGAGGCACGTTCCCGGATGGGAATATCCGCAAAAGAATCGAGGCAACTGCGGAAATAATAAGAAACGCGCAAATCCCGCTCAGAAAGATACTCCCCAGGCCCCTTGTCAAAGGCGACATAATGGAGGCGGATCTCGGGATCAGACATGACTCGCCCCACTTTCCGAGACTCATGGAGATCTTTGAAAAGTCGGATAATGCAAGGAGCTTTGCTGACGCAATCCTTTCCGGGGCCGTACCAAGGCTTAAATCAGAGAAATCCAGAGCCATAATTGAATGGCTCCAATGCGAAGGATACTTGCCTCAAAATGGAGCGGAGGATGGAAAAAGCGAAATACTGGCGGAGATAAAAGGGCGGTATTCCCATAAAATGCCGATTGACGATATAGGCTGGACGGCCGTGGAACGGATATTTCATTGAGGCTGATCATCAGTCTCAAGAACATCCTGTCGTGCTTCCGCAGCTTTCACACCTGAGACATGTCCCGTTTCGCACCATGGTCATCCCTGAACATTCGGGACACGGATCACCTTCGTGACCTTTGATTCGTGCGACCATATACTTGTTAAGATGCTCGTCGTCTGCTCTTTTTTTCCCGATTGTTGAAGGGATCAAATCGCTTCCCGCCACAGATTTCAAAACAGACGGATAAATTATGTCTTCCTCTTCTTCATCATCCGTCTCTTTGGCTGGCCTGTCTTTGTCTTCATCCCGGGGAATATGCGCCAAATCCTCCCTGTCAAGATAATTTATGGCCAGATCACGGAATATGAGGTCAATAATCGAAGTTGCCATCTTTATTTGATCGTGCCCGACAACCATACCGTTTGGTTCAAATCGTGTAAAGGTGAAGACCTCGACAAATTCATCAAGCGGCACCCCATATTGCAGCCCCAGACTGACTGCGATGGCAAAGTTGTTCATCATGCTGCGAAGGAAGGTTCCCTCCTTATTGATATCGAGAAAAATTTCTCCAAGCCGCCCATCCCTGTATTCTCCGGTCCTAAG
>JADFZC010000453.1 GCA_015232735.1 Oligoflexales bacterium
CTTGGACACACAAACGTAAAATCAAGAGGATAAAAGAAAAGAATCCTGTATTTTCCGTCATAATCGGAAAGGGAAATTTCCTTGAAGGTGTTATCTCCCATTACTGCCGTGGCTTTGAAATCAGGGGCTTTTTTTGTTACTAATGCACTCATGAATTTCTCCTTTTTATTAAAACAATATATTTGTCAATTGACTGATCTTTTTATCAGATGAGCATGAAATCATGTTCTCCTTCATGCTCATGTCACGAGTATCGACAAAAGCGATTCATTTATAAAATCAATAATATTTATATCTTAATCAGCAATATCTATTGCCCGCAATTTCCGCTTGATTGGGTATAAGCAACAGACTAAAATGGCTCTAAAGTCATGTTTTTATCACCGAGAAAATTTTTTATCATATGATCAATTGCCAGACACCAAAGATATTGAAAAGGAGATTTCTTGCAATGAACCTGCCAATTATCGCCATTTTTATGATAAGCTTGTTTTTTACGGGTTGTTTCACGGCAGGAAGTGGCAAAATTCATCAGGTTTCAATCAAAACTGGCGCGGTTTCAACTTATACCGATGTCCGTTATGTCGGGCGTTTTGCTGATGAAGGTGAAGGAAAGAGATTTTCATGGGCAGGCAGTGCCATCGAGGGGAATTTTTCAGGCAGGGAAATTGCCGTCAGACTGAGGGATTTTGGACATAACCACTTCACCATTATTATAGACGGAAAAGTGACAGGGAGGCTTGTCACCGACATCACAACAGAGCGCTATGTGCTTGCCCGAAATCTCTCCGGGGGGAAACACCAAGTTATTCTCGTCAAGAATACAGAACCGCTTGTTGGAGAGACTTTGTTTCGAAATTTCGAGCTTGAAGATGGGGGAAGATTTCTGGATGCGCCACCCCCAAAGGCAAGACGTATTGAATTCATCGGTGATTCGATCACATGTGCCTTTGGCAACGAAGGGAAGGATGCATCATGCCCATTCTCGCCTGATACTGAAAATATCTATTCCAGCTTTGGTGCGATCACCTCACGACATTTTGATGCAGATGCCACTTTCATCTGCTGGTCAGGCCGTGGTGTCTACAGAAATTATGAGGGGGACGAGACCGACCCTTTGCCTGCCATTTACGGCAGGATTCTTCCGGCAGTCAAGGAGAGTTCATGGTCCTTTCCGGATCCTCAGCCTGATATTTTTGTTGTCAACCTGGGGACCAATGATTTTGCCCAGGGTGTTCCTCCGGTGCCAGTTTTCATTGATGCCTATAAAAAATTTGTAATGGAAATCCGTTCCCGAAGTCCGGACTCCCACATTTTCATCGCCGTAGGACCCATTCTTGACGACAAGCCCCCTCACAGAAAGTTGACGCATGAGAGAAATTATGTGAAAAAAGTCGTGGATTCCCTTAAAACTGCTGGCGATAAAAAGGTATACTTCATTGAATTCCCCTATCACGATCAGAAGAAAAACGGGGAAGGTTGCAGCCATCATCCGAGCCACAGGACCCATGAGCAGATGGCCGAAAATCTTATAGGGGCAATTGAAATGAAGACAGGATGGAAGCATCCTTGAACAATTCTTGTTTTACGACTAGTTTTCCGCTTTGAAAAACCCTTCATCACCCACAAATCCCCTGTTTTCATATTCATGGATCATGCAGGAATCGGTTGCGAGAACCTTCTCCCCGGTATCGGGATTGACAAGTGCCTTCATGATCCAAAGGCACTCTCTGGTTGACATATTGCCATCCTGGTTTGAAGAAGCTGAAACCTCTGATGTATTTCCATCCCATTCGCTATCGACCTCTCCGTCATCAGATCTTTCCAGATTGAAGGATAATTGATAGGCGCCGTTCAGATTTCCCCGCTGGGCGACAAAGGTCAAAGAGAGCTTGTACCTGCCCAGAAAACGCGGTTCAACGGATGGTTTTCCCAGATGATTGATCGCCTCCACTTCGGCAATTTCTGAATTGTTCTGCATTATGGCGACTCTGGCCTGAACCATGCCTTCCCAGAAACACACGACATTGGCCGGGCATCGTGAATCGACCACCTGCCTTACAACGAGCATGAAATTTTCCTGCTCAATACTGACGTTTTCATTTTGGTTCATGTCAATTCTGTAAACTGTAAGATTTTTTTGAGGTGCATTTCTGCTTACCTCATATGCCATCACCGGAGTTGAAACTGCCATTATCAAAACAATCTGAGAAAAAATATATTTTATCTTCATAAAATTTCCTTTCCTGTTTATTCAGACCGCCTTTTCAGGGATGCCTTAAAGTCGTCATGCACACCTTATAAATCAAAATTTCCAGATTTGTTAGGCTTGGCTGGTCAGTTAGCATTTTTTAAGGAGACTTTCAATTCAAATCAGGCCGAAAATCATGGGCCCGGCCATGATTTTTTCAATTGCTGATATTTATTATAACATGCTGATAATTTAGCGTTTATTTAACTGAAGACCCTCCGGGGACGGCACATCGTAGGGATTCCTTGCCTTCAGTAAAATCACATTGTTAACACTTACAAAGTAATCCTCTCTGCCTTCGCTGTCCTGCATTCTCAGGGATGAGGGTATATATCCATTTGTATCAGGCTTGACCCGGACAACGCAGACATTTTTTAGTTCACAGGGGACACCGTTGCTGAATTCTATTTTCCAGTCGCCATTGTCATCCGTAATTACCTCCTTGTTCATGAACTGAACCCTCATGCCCGAAAGAGGTTCCCTGGTTTCTGAATCGAGAACTTTTCCCCCTATGTCGTATCCAATCAGATCCCTTAATTTTCGCAAGTGAACAGGCTTTTCCCCATCCTTCTCGGGAGAGACGCGACCTGCCTTTGCGAGCTGACCGAGCTTTATTGTATTATTCAGGCTTATAAAATAGCCTGGTCTTGAATCAGTATTTGCTATTTCACAGACTTTTGTCTGATAGGTATCCGATGGCTCAACTTTTACCCTGGGATTTGCGGAATATTTGCAGACCCTGTCATCCGTAAACTGAATTTTCCACGTGCCATCGGCCAATGTGACAGCCTCATGGCCCATAAAAGTCAGTTTCAATCCCTTTACAGGCTCAGCGCTGTTATCATCCACGACCTTCCCGCCAATCTCGTACTTAAAAGTATAGTTACAGTCCTGTTTTCCCTCTTCGGGTTTTTCCGAGGCAGTATCGACCGGGACAGGTTTCGGAGGTTCGGTATTGGTGGAGGCGCTTTTTCCGGTATCAACCTGATGGCTATCCTCCTTTTCACCGCCTGTTCCCGTCATTTCCGAGT
>JADFZC010000454.1 GCA_015232735.1 Oligoflexales bacterium
CTGTTGGGTGGTATCGCGGAAATTTTATATTTTCACCTCAACTGACAGGCAAAAAAGTTGTCTTCTATATTGATGCATACATGAGCCGCATGAAGGTTTTCCTTGATGGCAAGCCGATATATGAGCGGGGTGAAAAAAATAATATCGAAAGATATCGTTCCATACAGCCTGTTCCCATAGTATTTGAAATCACAAAGCCAAACCACACGATAACTGTGAGAATATCTACAATCATAATGGTCGGGGTCTATCAGCTCCCATTTCAACTGCGCCCATATAAAAATTATGATCCCTACATCGGTTTTGTCAGCATCTTCACTGGCGAGATTCGTTACATAGCCGCATATATTCTCGTATGGTCCGGAATATTTTTTCTGATCCTTTATTACAAGACAAAATCCTGGATCTATTTTGCAGCGGCGCTTTGCGGAATTGGCACCTTCCCGTTTTACGCCTTTCCCAATGACGTGCTGGTCCAGTTCTTCGAGCCTGAGCAGCTGCTCATCCTGCATTACACCGGTCTTATTGCAATGGCGCTCAGCTACTGCATCTATTCCCAGAACTTCGACGTCAAGACGCCAAGACTGAACAAAATATATTATGTCGCGGCAATTGCCATTACCGCCTCCTTCATAATACTGGAATTCGAATTCAATCACCATTTCTTCCTCATCGTGCGAAAAGTCACCTTCATATTCAGCTATATCCTGGGTCTTCAGGGCCTTTTGCATTTATACAGGGATTTTCGTTACAATAATGACAGGAAGATCTTTTTCCTGCTTGTCCTGTATGCGTTATTTATGATCGCATGCCTCCACGACATACTTCTTGCCCTCGGATATGTTAAATCAACGGCGATGATATTTCTGGGGACAGTTTTATCGGACGGAGCCATCATGCTTCTTACCGGAAAAATATTTGCCGACATATTTTACGAAAACAAGGGTCTTTTGGACAAAATGTCAAAAATAAACACGGAACTTGAGGAAACGGTGAGGCAGAGGACTGAAGGCCTCACCGAGACTACAGCCGGACTGCAGAAGATTATCTCACAGATCAGGGAAGCATCCGATTCTGTCAATGACAATGCTATAAAAGCTTCACAGTTGAGCACCAGACTTTTTCATGAATCGGCAACCGGAGCCGGCTCGGTGGCGCAGCTTTCCTCATCCGTCATAGAAATCGGCGTCCGACTGGACTTGGGCGCACAAAAAGCCCAAAAGGCCAAGCAATTGACAATTCAGACGCAGACCGATAATCGGGACGGCTACGAAAAACTTGCGAGCATGAACGAGGCGATCAAGGAGATCCGCGTCTTCAGCCAGAAAATTTCCAAAATTATCAAAACAGTTGAGGGAATAGCCTTTCAAACCAATCTTCTTGCGCTCAATGCACAGATAGAGGCGGCCAGGGCGGGCGTGCACGGGAGAGGATTCGCCGTTGTTGCCGGAGAGGTCAAACACCTGGCGCAAAAGTCCTCCAAGGCAACTGAGGAGATATCCATGCTAATAAACGAGATGGTAACGAAGATCGAACAGGGGACTGTAAATGTCACCTCAACCGTGGATTCAATACGTGCGACCAAGAACAAGATCGATGAAATCCAGGATATTGTGGTCGCAATAGCAAATGAAGCCATGGAGCACAAAAACAACATCTTGCAGATTGAGGAGTCCCTGAAACAGATCGATCAAATCACTAAAAGTATCGCTCAGAGGGCCGAAGAGTCCTCAGGTTTTGCAAACATATTGATGGACGAAGTTGGAAATATGAAGGAAATTATATCTTAAGAATCCTAATTCTGCGTTGCCGCGCCTGTTTTCCCGGCATTGTCAACTTTTCCCCTGGCTCTCTTTAAACAAAACCGTTCTATTCAAGCTTGCTTATATGTCCCCCGCATCTAGCCAGTCTGATCGAGAATTCATATCTGTCAATAAACATGAGAATGGCATTGATCTTGATTGCCGGCTTCATGACTATTTCCTTGACCATTTTCAAAATGAACCCCCTCAGTTCCCGGTCTTTTGAAAAGGCTTCAATGACCAGCTTCACACAGACATAGCTTCTGAGAATCAAGCCCAGGATTCCACTCTGCGAAGGTGTCACGATTCCTCCTCGGCAATAAGCTTTTTTAATTCGATCCAAAATCGCCTGTGCTGAATAGATATCCACAATGCTCTCGCGATGCCCCCGAATGAGCTCTTCCTCAGTCAGCTTTTTGGGTTTGAAACAGACATGATAACTGTCAAGATCCTGCCATTCGAATGGGAGCATCCGTCCTTCGCTCTCAAGCCTTTTTGTAAGGCGTGTTCCAATATTGGGCGTCATGATATTGAACATGGGGAATTCCGCCCCTGATTCTTTAAGAAAATCGGTCGTCCGCCTGAAAATCGACGTATCATCATCATCAAACCCATAGATGATTCCAAGAAGAATACTGATGCCGTAAGACTGGATTTTTTCGATGGCCCTGCTGAATTCGCTGACCCGGTTCAGCCTGCCTTTGTCGATTTCGTCGAGAGCCGCCTGCGAAACCGATTCAAAACCGATCAGGAGGAGATCACAGCCACTTTTTTTGGCAAGCGCAAGGAGTTCTTCATCGCGTGCTATCAATACGCTTGACTGGCTGGACCATCTGATATTGAGAGGAGTGATAGCTTCAAAAAGAGCCTTGGCATGTGCCTTGTTGGAAACGATATCATCATCTGAAAATGTGATGTTGACCGGAATGAAGGGATTTTTGTTGTTCCTCTTGATTTCCTCGATCTCCCTTACGACATTCTCAACAGGCTTATATCGTGGACGTCCCAGTAACTGGCTGACGGAACAGAAAGAGCAGTCATTCAGGCATCCTCTTGTCGTTTGAACCTGTTGCATGAGATAAAACCTGTTTTTAACGAGGTCCCAGCGGGGGATGACTGACTTTTTCAAATCGGGTTTGGAAATGCACTCATAGCGGGCCTTTGTCTTTCCTTCCTGAAAATCCCTTACAAACCGGGGCCAGGTCTCTTCTGCCTCGCCGATAAAGACGGTGTCGGCATGCGCCCCCGCCTCATCCGGTACAAGTGTCGCGTGTATCCCTCCAAGGGCGACGTGAACTCCCTTTTTTCGAAAGGTGTCGGCTATGCGGTAGGCATCGGCGGCCAGCATGCTGTAAAACGAGATTCCCACAATGTCGAACTTTTCTTCATAGTCGATCTTTTCACTGTGCTCTTCATTAAGTTTCTCATCCACGCCAGCGGGGGTGTGTGCCGCAAGGGTGTGTTAGGTGAGCCGCACG
>JADFZC010000455.1 GCA_015232735.1 Oligoflexales bacterium
AGCCTTTATCTTGACGGAAGTCAGCCGCTTGAAATTGATTTTTTAATGCTTTTGGACAAGAATGCGCATTCTCTTAGGACCGACTTTAACGAGTGGGTTGCTTTATTAGGAAACAAATGCAAAAAATCCGATTTGCCTTATTGGTGGACTTCTGAACTAGCTAGCAGGAATACAATAGCTCTTTCTTTATATAATCAGCTTGTTGAATTATTCACCGCAAGGCAGTGGATAGAACTTCATCCTGAAATCAAAGCTGTATATTTCAGCTCATCAGGGCAGGTTGAGGTTTTTAGGCAATTAATGCAATTCCAGCATGGAGAAGGGGTATATGTTGGAAGTACGGAGAGTTTTGTTGGGCTCTTAACAAATAGGATAAAACCATGGTTTCAGTATCTGTCAAATGTGTATCACTGGTGTCAACGCATTGCCGCTGTCTTGTGTACGAGAAAAAAACTCGAATCAATTACGTCATCATTGATTCTTGTTGATATATTCGTTCTGGAAGACAGTTTCGGACCTGATGGTTTTCGTGATAGGTATTATAATTATTTCAATCTTGAGTGGGATGAATTGAAGCAAAATAGTATTAGATATGTTCCAATAATATATGCAAGAAAGGGTTATTTTAAGCTATATAAAAACCTTCGGCGTTATCAGGAACATTTTATTGTTAAAGAAGATTATTTGAATATTCGGGATTGGTTTTCAGTTTTTTTACTACCGTTTCGTCTAATGCGGCTCATTCCGTTGGGAGTGCCTTTTAGAGATGTGAAGGTTGATCCACTGGTAAGGGAGGCATGGAATTCATCATTGACTAGTCAATCGTCAATGGATGCATGGACGGCATTTCTTTTTCCACACCGTCTAAAGAAAGCAGGGATTAAGGTTAGAAAACTGATAGAGTGGTTTGAAAACCAGGTTGTTGATAAATGTTCCATTCTTGGTTTTCATCAGGCATATTCAGATATTCCTGTGGTTGGTTATCAAATCTCTCAGCCGCATCAATTGTATTTATGTCTTTTTCCAACCAGACACGAATATGTTTCAAGAGTTTTGCCAGATAAAATCGCGGTATGTGGTCAGGCTGCTATTGAAGAGCGAAAAAAATTTTTTGATCATCCAGGAATTATTCTTGCGCCAGCATTCAGATATTGTCGTTTGTGGAACAAGAGAAGTACATATCCTGATCCATCAGAGTTTACAATTTCACTTCTAATGCCGTTTACTGTCAGGGAATGTGAGTTATTGCTTGAGATAGTTTCGAAAGCGTTAAGTGAATGGCAAGGAAGTATTTCAATTTTTATCAAGAAACATCCTGCGGTTTCAAGTAATGTAATTGCTAGAATGTTAGATAAGTATTTTATAGGAAATCTAAAAATAACAAATGAGGATACATATAAAATCATTGAAAAATCAAATTTCGTTGTTTCAAACAACTCAGGAATTACGCTTGAGGCGGTTGCGATGGGAACACCTGTAGTAATTATTGGTAATGACAGAGGCTTGTCATTTCATCCTATGGGTTCTAATATTTTGTCAGAAATGTGGCGAATTGCAAGAACCCCCACAGAATTTATTGAATCATTAAAATATTTTTCAAATATATCAGAAGAAAGAATTGCTTTATATAATAAGGAATCAGAAAGAATCAGAGCCCTCTTTTTTGAACCAACTACAAAACAAAATGGATTAGAATTCATTAATAACAATTAAGCATAAAAGAGAGGATTTTTTCAGTAGCACGAAGACATACACGACCAGACAAACTAGAGAAAAGAAAACGAAATGCACAAATGTTGAGTTCACAAAGAGACACCCATTAAAACACAATTCGTTTTGATTGTTTTCTCCAATAATCAATGGATATTTGAATATCCTTAATTACATTCTTATCCGTTGGATTACGCTCCTTGAAACTCAGTTCAAGGAGAAGTGTAACATCTGTAATGCCAGAGTTGTCAAGGCAGGCTAGAAGCTTATCAGGAGTAATTATTCCTCTTGTGTTGTACTCTTGGGTGAAAGGCCAGTGGCCCCCTTTGTCTAAAAGTGTCTGTTTAAGGTGTATAAGTGCGGTGTCCCTGGCAAAAAATCTAATCCAAGCATATGGATCTGTATCCTCTGGATTGCCAGAGGTCAAGTCCCCGTGGTCGACATCAAGACAGAGTTTCATGGGAATGGCTATGTCCTTGTTCACTATCCGTTGGATATGATCCGTTGCCTTTATCGTCTCGCCAAACTCTCTGGAAATAGACATCGGCTCCCAAGTCAGATATTTGATTCCTTTTCCTGCGGCATATTTAGCTATGGTTTTCCAGCCCTCGCAAATCTGTTTGAACCGCATCTCCCTGGCTATTTGATCGTCATTGTCAGAAGAGGTCAGAATTGCAAAATGGCTGCCCATACTCTCCACGCCGAGGATACTCGAGATGTCAGCAAACCTGCAGAACCAATCAATCCAGTATTTCCTGATCTCCTCGTCGGGATGGCCTAGGTGATTCACTCTGGTGAAGGCACCCGTGAAGGTATGTTCGACCCTTATATTGTATCTCTCACATAGTTCCCTTGTTCTCTCGGCAAGTCTGATCGCGAGTGAGCCAAGACTAGGGTTGATAAGGTCGGCAGTAAGCTGTACGCACTTTAATCCAAATTCTTTTGTCACAAGCGGAATCCATAGCTCGGGGGTCGTAAACCTGTTGAGCGCAAAGCCTGTGTTGATTCCCAGCTTAACCGGCATTTTTACGCCCTTCTCTGATATATTCTTCGAGATGTTTGAACGAGGTTTCAAGTGGTTGCCCCTTGAGGAATAACCCCGAAGAACCGGCAACAAGCATGTCAGCTCCTACTGTCACCATCTTTGCGATATTCTCACTGTTCACATTGCCGTCGACATTTATTTCGAATCTGAGGTTTTCTTTTTTCCTCCAGTCGCGAAGTATCTCGATCTTTTTAAGGGTCTGGGGAATGAGCTTCTGTCCTGCATAACCAGGGTTAACAGTCATTATGGTTATAACATCAACCTCGTCAATCACATATTCAATGGCATCGAGTGGAGTCGCGGGATTCAGGACAACCCCTGGTTTGAACCCAAGCTGTTTGATTTTGATGATGTCTCTGTGAAGGTTCCTGCATGCTTCATAGTGAATGGAAAGTATATCCCCCTCATCTGGTTTGAAATTCGAAAGTATCCTGGATGGTTCCTCGACCATAAGATGATATTCGGACGGAATATGGGTGTGGGAGCGAATTTCATTTATCACATGTGTCCCAAGGCAGAAA
>JADFZC010000456.1 GCA_015232735.1 Oligoflexales bacterium
GTCAGGGATAAACGGACAGAAAACCGTGCGTCGATCATTTGAAACCTGGGCGGCCAGGGGAGAAATCCAAAAGGCTGCCTTGTTTCTCAGATTTGAAACATACGTTTTCCAGGGGTCCGTTGCATCCCAAATTGTCGGCCTGCCGATTTCAGGAAGAGCGCAGAGGATCTGACTCGGATCATAATTGATTTTCTCTGTACATGGACGAGGCGTCATGGCTGCCGGCGAATCCGAAGAAACGGGAGAATCACCGAATTGAGGAGGCTGCTGAGGATCGCTTGAGGAAGGCTGCCTCTCCTGATCCCCACTTTTCGACGCTTTATCGTTTGTCCCTCCGAATTTGGTTTTGTTTATGCAGCCAGATAAAAGAATCGACATAATGAGAAAAAATAAATACAGGCTATTTGACATTGATCCGGTATCCATAAAAGCACATTCAGGTTTCAGGCGCTTTGTAACCCAAGCAGAT
Organism: Oligoflexales bacterium; assembly: GCA_015232735.1. Next base: position 470 of record JADFZC010000456.1, read on the forward strand.
CCAGTCTGTTATCATTGCAGCATTTTCACGACAATATCTCAATATTATCTGATTCCTTGTAGCCAAGCTCATGCAGCACAATATTTTTGAACACATCATTGCTGATGGTCTTGTAAAAAAGAAACGGCTGAAGAATGATTTCCTTTTCGTTACTTGCAATAAACCATCTGGAAATCAGGGCTGAAGGTTCAAACACGGTTGAAAGCGCCGTGGCAATAGTGGGAGCGCTCATCGAAAAATTAAACTTCTCAGGATATTTGAACAGAAGCTTGAAGGCGCCGTTGAATATGTTGACATACTCCTTCAGGATATCAAGCACGACATCTTTTTCGTCAATGCCGGACATATTTGGAAACTTGTTTTTCAGGAGATTGCGCGCTGTCTGCAGGGAAAAAAGCACTTTGATCGAGAAAGAGATCTGATCGCCCTTGATATCGGATGAAGCGCAGTATTTCTCGGTGGGATCACTCAAAAGAATCGAAAGACACCGCTCATCTTCAATCACCTCCAGGTCGGGAGTCTTGAAAAAAGATGTACCGACATCGACAGAAACCCATTTGGCACTTTCCTGTATTTTTTTTATAACAACTTCCGGACTTTCCATAATTCCTCATCTTTTTTTTAAATTTTTCCCAAAAAAAACAAACATTGATTCATAGCAGTATTAAACTAGAATACCTCCAAAAGATGGGAAACGCATCGGAAAAAAGAATCTTGCAGGCAGATTATTGATATATCTGACAACAGCTCAAGGAACCCTGCCCGGCCCTGTATTGCAATCTTCCATGGTGTCTATATCAAAGCCCGCTATTTTCGAGCCGGTTTCGACAAAAAAGACCCTGCCCGGATTTTCATCGATCAATACCCTGCCGCCGGCATCGCCTGAGATTTTTTTCAGGCTCTCCTTCCATGACGCATCAAAGAGCACGGGGTTTCCTCTTTTGCCTTCATACAGGGGAACAATTATTGATCCCTTTTTTTCATTAAAGGCGTCCACCACCTTCTTTACACAATCTTCATCCAGAAAAGGCTGGTCGCCCATGAAAAATATATATGCCGACGGACTTGATGCGGCATCTATACCGCACCTTATCGAAGAGCTTATGCCTTCAGCCGCATTCGGATTGCGGATGCACCTTATTCCGGGCGGCACAGCCTCTTTTACCTCTTCGTCCTGATATACAAGTATGGCATCATCAAAGCCCAGCCTGATTACAAGCTCGGCCACATTGAGTATTATAGGCCTGTCGTCCATCCTGTGCAAAAGCTTGTTCTTGCCAAACCTCCTAGAATAACCGGACGCCAGGATAATCGCTGTTATCATTTTTTTGCCTCCAATATGGTAAGTATCGGCTCTTCCGATAAAACGGACCCTATCATGATGGTATCTATTCCTTCTCCCTGATTTATTATGCGCCTTCCTATCCTTTCGGCCGAAGACTGTCCCCTTCCGGCTTCAACCTTGTTGAGAAAGAATATCTTCCCTGCCCTTTCGGGCGCACCCTTGAAAAGACCTTCCCTCGACAGGACAAGACCCGTGATGACATCGTCATCTATCACGTCCCCCTCCCTTCGGCCGCAAATTCTCGCGAGCAGATGAGGACGGTGAACCCACTCGTCGTCGATTTTCATCCCGTAGGAATCAAAACCTATGATTCCGATTACCAGTGAACTCTCCAACGGAATTACGGGCTCATGAAGGTCCGGAGCCTTTATGGGCCTTCCCTTTGAACCATCGGCCTCGACAAGTATCATGTCAAAGACGGGTGACAGGAAAATTTCACTTAGAATCCCGCAATCCAACCCCTTCATCTTGCCGTCAGGGCCTATATGGTCTCCAAGGACTGTTATCGAACCGCCATCGATATCCATATCCTTTATCTCGTCCGGTTTTGCGGTATCGAGAAGAAACATCCTGTCGCAGAATGATTTCGGGGGAGCCATGATAGCCGTGGTGGTAGTGACAAGAACCCTCATGGAGAGTTCCTTAAGCTCTCGGGCCATCCGGAACATTGAGGATGTCTTTCCGCCTCCTCCGACAAAAGCTATCATCCGACAGCCCCCTGAACGGATGGAAAAATGGTCCCACAGATTCATATATCAACCCCGGCGGTGGATTTTTAATGCCTCAAGGATTTTTTCCCTGGTCGCCGGAAGTTCCGTTATCCTCACACCCACGGCGTCATAGATGGCGTTTATGATCGCGGGAGCCGCCGGATTCACAGGCACCTCGCCCATTCCCTTTGCACCGAACGGTCCTGTCGACTGTTCCCTCTCAATGACAATCGGCTGGATATCGGGAGCCTTGAGGATGGATGGGACCTTCAGTTTGCTGAGATTGTCGGTCACGATGAAACCGTCCTTCTGCCTAAACTCCTCGTAAAGCGCATATCCCACGCCCATAAGGACCGCTCCCTCAATCTGTCCCTCGACGCTCTGATGATGAATGGATCTTCCCGCATCCTGCGCCGCAATAATCTTAAGAACCGTGACCTCTCCCGTGGACTCATCGACCTCGACTATCGCCGCCTGAGTTGCAAAGCAATAGGCATAATGGATGTCATACTGCCCTATATCAACTCCGGGCTCGTGATCCGCTGAGTCCCTGAGCTTGTGGGTCTCGGGCGGATTGTAGTAATAGTAGGAATCAATCTTTTTCTCAGACCTGAGGGCGTCAGCGTATATATCCCCGAAAGATATCCTTGCGGATTTTCCATCGGTAACCTCGCCGCTACCCTGAATCCTCAGGGACTCAGGCGGCACGCCGAGGATTCCCGCCGCAAATTCTGTCAGCTTCCCCTTGA
>JADFZC010000457.1 GCA_015232735.1 Oligoflexales bacterium
AAGTACAAGTTTGACGCCGTGGCGGGCTGTCTCGATGAAGTTAAAAAGGAGCTGGCTGAGGCGCATAAAATACAGACATATCTTATTCAAAGGGAGGCCAAGGGAGAAAAGCACGAGATAAACATACTCCTTGTACACGCACAGGACCATCTCATGAGCGCCATACTGTCAAGGGACCTTGCGGAGGAAATGATAGCGCTATACAAAAGCCAGGCGCAAATGATAAAGGATTTGGAGGATCTTAAAAAGCACGAGGTTTTTAAATCAAAATAGGAAAGGGAACATCCGTGAGATACAATTTGCCTAAGAATTTCCTTATTGGCGCGTCGGCTTCGGGATGGCAGACTGAGGGCTGGACAGGTAAAAAAGACCATCAGATCTCATTCATGGACGCCGCCTATAAATTCGCTCCAGAAAGATGGCATGAAGGATATGGGCCTTCGGTAGCCACAGATTTCTACAATCGTTACAAAGAGGACTGCGCCCTGATGAAGACGATTGGGATCAGGACCTATCGCACCTCGATCGACTGGTCAAGATTCTTAAAAAATTACGAAACCTGTGAAGTCGACGAGGATGCGGCGAGGTATTACAACAACGTCATCGACGAACTGATAAAAAACAATGTCGAACCCATGGTCTGCCTCGAACACTGGGAGCTTCCCATATCCCTCTATGAAAAATACGGCGGATGGGGATCCAAGCATGTGGTCGACCTGTTTGTGAAATATGCAGAAAGGGTTTTTGACCTTTTGGGCTCGAAGGTAAAATTCTGGTTCACGTTCAACGAACCCATTGTGATTCCGATGCTGGGAATAATGGAGGCTCACTGGTATCCCTACAAAGCCGATACGAAAGAAGCCATGCAGTGGAACTACAACAAGGTTCTGGCGACCGCAAAATGCGTCGAGCTTTTTCACAGGAAGGGCTATGGAAAGTCCATAGACGCAAGGATCGGCGTCATCCTGAACTCCTCCCCGGTATATCCAAGATCGGATGACATAGGGGACCAGAGGGCTGCCGAGATGTGCGACCTGTTCCACAACAGGCTCTATCTCGATCCAGTGATCAAGGGGACTTTTCCGACGGAATATTTCCCGCTGCTGAAAAGGCACAGCTGCATGGTGAATTCAACCGAGAGCGAACTTGCAATCATAAATGCGAACAGGATCGATCTTCTGGGCTATAATTATTATGCTCCGCTGCGGGTTCAGGCGCGAACCGCGGCGTGGAACCCGGAGGTTAAATTCAATCCCAGGTACTATTACGACCTGTATGACCTTCCGGGACGAAAAATGAACCCGTCACGAGGATGGGAGATCTACGGCAAGGGGCTTTACGACTTTGCCATGAGGATTAGAAATGACTATTACAACATTCCATGGATCGTCATGGAAAACGGAATGGGAGTGACCGAGGAGGCTAAGTTCAAGGACCAGAGCGGGGTGATACAGGACGACTATCGCATAGATTTCGTCTGCGACCATCTAAGGTGGCTTCTGAAGGCAATAGATGAGGGATCAAGCTGCCTCGGCTACCTCATGTGGAACTTCACCGACAATGTCTCGCCCTATAACGCATTCAGAAACCGTTACGGATTCGTTGAAATCGACCTCAAGGAGGACAGAAAGAGAAGGATCAAGAAATCAGGCCACTGGCTTCAGAAGGTTACAAAGGAAGGATATTTCGAGTACGACAGCCTCACGCCCGAATACAGGTGATCAGCGGGAGACGCTTCTTGCGGCAAGTATCACAACCCCTTTTGCCGGAAAGCTGACCTCAAAGCCCTTGTAGAGATCCAGATTGCTCAGAGTCTCTTCCGGCAGGGGAAACCCGTCTCCGTCCGCTTGCCTCTGATCGTTGAAATATTTATAAACATCGACGACAGGGAGCGGCTTTATTCCGGTTGCGACAAGCCTTGCCTTCCGTGGTTTTTCGGTATTGTTCACAAGGACGACCGTAAGGAGGGGGCCGCCTTCGTCCTGATTGAAAAAAGCCACGCTTCTTATAGGGGATGGAAGATCATTTGAAGTGGAAATGACAGTGCCCCCCTTCCTCATGTTCCTGGACATCAGCGCCCATGTGTAAAACCATGGCCTCAGCTTCGTGTCATCCGGATTTTTCATCTCGCCTCCAAGCGAGTTCCAGAACCCCCAGACCTTGAGCGTGATGTCGCTCGGCGGCTTTGGATAATTATCGCCTGTTATCCCGAAAGTTCCTGCGTTGATATGCATCGCATCGTCAAGATCCCACGCGGATATGCCGTTCATGCGGCCTCTCATTGTCTGTACCGCATAGTCCGTCATCATCACGCCGTAATCGAAGGTCCTCACCGCAGGCTGCTGATCGCCGTTTGTCCTTCCCGTGAAAACGCCTGCCTCGGCCATCAAAAACCCCTTTGAATGAAGCTTCCCGTCGCGCGCCTTGATATATTCGTACTGCTCGGTCATAGTCTTTTCAACATTTCCTGAAAGGATATCCTCGTTCTTCGCATACCAGTGATACGTATAAGTGTCTATGAGTTCCGGCATCTTGTCAGCAGTCATCCTGATCCAGCCGACATCCCCCGATGCGTCCGGTCCGACGATCCTGATTTTTCCATCCAGATTCACAAGCCTGAGCTGACGCGCCAAATGCGTCATTCCCTCTTTCCACCTTGAAAAATCGGCGCATCCGGACCAGTCTCCATTGGGCTCGTTGACATAATTGAACCACTTTATATTGGAATAACCCTTCTTTTTGACAAGATGGACCAAAAGCCCCCCTATCATATTCGCCCACCTCGGATCATTTTCCTTTATGCCAAGATTTCTTATCGAATCCTCCTTGGAATAACTGTCATCCTTGCTGAATGAAGGCGAATCCCACTCGCCGAGCATCACATTGATATTGCGGGCCTTTGCATAATCCAGAATCTGATACAGCTTCTTCATTCTTGGGGAGTCAAACTTGTATTTGACAACACCGTTTCTGTCTATCCCCTCTGTATACCAGTACCCGCGTATCATGGTCCTTATGAAAGCCGGCCTGAGAAAATCCATCCGTTTTTCCACGAGGCTCCACTGATCCTTGCTGAGGTCAAACCACTCGTATGGGTCCAGCTGAACCCCTATACCGCTGTAATCCTTTGATACAGCGGTATTCGGATCGATGATGACCAAAGTGGTCCCCTGCTTTTCGATTCCGTCTTTCATTTCGGTTTTTGACCTGGTTGTACATGCCACTATGCATAGAACAATCAGAAGATAGCTTGCCTGAACCTTCAATTTCAT
>JADFZC010000458.1 GCA_015232735.1 Oligoflexales bacterium
GCATCAAAATTTCCCGATAGATAAGCGCATTCGGCGCTTTCTTTGTGAATGTCAAAGGCCAGCTGGTACCCGGATTCCCAGCTGCCTGCGGGAAGAAGCTTCCCGGCGATTGACAAATAGTTGTAGGCAGAATCATATGCCATTGAATCCTTCGCTTTTTTGGCCGCCTGAAGGTTCAGTGCAGCATAGGAAATCTTTCTTTTGTCATCATTTACGAGGACTATCCCTTCATTGATATGCCTGACAATCTCGATAATTCTTTCCTCTATCTGTTTTTTATCGGAAAATTGAAGGAGCATTTCTCCAATATTGAGATGAAGCGTAGCCTTTTGTGATTTATCGATAAGTGAATATGCCGTCTGCTGAACCCTGTCGTGCTGGAACTTATAAAACACGTTTATTGTATCGTATTGGAGATAAGCGGTTGTCTGCGCCTGTTGCACCAGTTTATAAGTGTCATTAAGAGGAATGATTATTCCCTGGTGAAGAGCCGGCCATAATTTTTTTGCAAGGGAATTGATAGGTGTGTTTGATATTGTCTTCAGTGTTTTTAAATCAAAATAGTTTCCAATACATGCCGCTATTTTCAAGAGTTCAATTGTTTCATTCGGAAGTTTCTTGAATCGTCCTATGAGAAAGTCTATGACATTTTCCGGGGCATCAGCTGCCTTTACCTTATTAATATCCCAATTCCACGATCCTTTATTATTATCGAAAAACAGCCATCCTTCCCTGTAAAGATTTTTCAAAAACTCACCAATAAAAAAAGGATTTCCATCTGTGCGCCTGAAGACAACTTCAGACAATTGCGATACATCGTTCTCCTTAAGATGCAGCGTTTCCGCCACCATGGTAAAAATGGAGGACTCTGACAGCGGGTTTAGAATGATCTCATGAACTTTTTTATTTCTTCTGATTTCCTCAAGCGAAAGTATCAGAGGATCCGAAGGTTTGACCTCGTTATGCCGGTAGGCGCCCACTACCATCAAATTGTGAATGTCAGAAGAGGTTATGATTTTCGCAATTATCAATAGACTTGAGCTGTCCGCCCACTGAAGGTCATCCAGGAATATCACAATGGGACGATTTCCGCTTGTGATCGCCCTGACAAAATCACTGAATGTAGTGTCAAAACGGTTTTGCGCTTCAGTCGGTTTGCATTCGACAATTTCAGGCTGGACATCTATCAGCTTTATCAGTTCAGGGATGAGATCAGTGATTATCCGCCCATTTACACCCAACGCCTGCAATATGGTTTTTTTCCAATTCTGGATTTTTTCCGGAGATTCGGACAGAATTTGTTTCGTTAAATCATTAAATGCATCTGTGATCGCACTATACGGGATATTTCGTTTGAACTGGTCAAACTTGCCTTCGATAAAGTAACCGCTTCTGGTGACGATGGGGCCCTTCACCTCTTTGACAAGGGCGGATTTTCCAATCCCGGACTGTCCTGTTATCATGAGGATTTCACTGCTCCCGCAGCTTACATTATTAAAAAGGTTAATCAAATACTCATACTCATGCCCGCGTTCATAAAGTTTTTGCGGAATCTGGAAATGATCCGGAACATCATGATCTCCGATTATGAAATCAAATGAAACACCTTTCATTATCCAGAATTGATATGCATTATTGAGATCACTCAGAATTCCAAATGAACTCTGGTAACGCTCATCCGGATTTTTGGCACACATTTTAGCTATTATTTTCGACAGTACCGGGGGGATATCCTGTCTGATTTCATGTATGGCCGGCAGCTGTTTTGCTATATGTGCATGCGCCCAGCCAATCGCATCGTCAGCATAGAAGGGCAATTGGCCTGTCAGCAGTTCAAAAAATGTTATTCCAAGCGAATAAAAATCAGATCTGTAATCCAGATTCCGATTTATCCGCCCTGTCTGTTCGGGAGAAAGATATGGCAGTGATCCCTCAATAACTCCATCCGCTGAGGTACCAAAAAGCTCCTGGGATATGCAACTTGCTATGGAAAAATCTATTATCTTGACGAGATTCCTGTTTTTGTCCCAGCATATGTTTTGCGGGCATATGTCCTTATGTGTAATGCCCTTGCTGTGTATCAGGGAAAGAATTTTTAAAATTTCGATACTTATCCTGAAGAAGATCTTCAGGTCGATTCCCTCGCCGATCTTGATAAAGTTGTTTAATGACTGACCGCCAAAGTCCTCGAGTATAAGTGCATGGCTGGTTTGATATTGTATAAGCTCTACAGGCCTGACTATTCCAGGAACATTCATGCTGCCTAGCAGTTGATACTCATAGTGTAGTCTTGCGATTTCCCTGTCGGATGGATTTGCCTGATATGTGGTTTTAATAATGACATTTTTCTTATCATCGTCTTTTATCCCGGAATACACAACCGTTCTCGAAGAGATATAGATCTTCTCCTTAATAGTATATCCATCAATTTTGGGCTTGGGCGTAATCAATAAAAATCTCCGAGAAATTTTAGAGCTTAATTCATTGTCAATTAATCGGTTTTTTCTTGAGAATCTTGAACGGTGGTGGGTATATTTTAAGAGAGTGCAAATTCAAAAGGTTCAGACATCTGATCTTTACCTGTTGATGGCGCAGCATAAATGAGCTTAAATATGGCTTTTAACCAAAAATCTTATGCGATCATTCTTAATTGATCATGTTAAATTTTTCCGGATGTAAATTATGATTATCCTTTTATCAAATCAAGTTCGTTATTGCAGACATCAACCGTTATTGTTTCTCCGTGGGCAAATTTTCCTGCAATAATCGCCTTTGATATTTTGGTTTCAATCTGCTTTTGGAAAAATCTTTTTAAAGGTCTAGCTCCATATACTGGATCATACGCCCTGTCGGCTATCAAAATTTTCGCAGAATCAGTTATCTTCAAACCAATCTCCTGACCCGCCAGCCTTTTCCTCAGGTCCTCAGCGATAAGATCCACTATTTTTTGGATCTCATCCTTTATGAGAGGCTTGAATATGATAATGTCATCCACCCTGTTTAAAAATTCAGGCCTGAAATGAAGTCTTAGTTCCTCCTCAACATTTTCCCGTACGCCTGGGAGGATCTCCCCATTTTCGGTGATTCCTTCCATGAGACGGGCTGCTCCAATATTGCTTGTCATTATTATTATCGTATTTTTAAAATTGATGGTGTGTCCCTGATTATCGGTGACCCTTCCGTCGTCAAGTATTTGCAGAAGGATATGGAATACATCAGGATGAGCTTTCTCAATCTCGTCAAACAGTATGACCGAATAGGGTTTTCTGCG